>JBEVKW010000439.1:0-8732 GCA_040509495.1 Chitinophagaceae bacterium
AAGGCAGGTTCAGGTGGTGATGTCATTGCCACGCATGATATGAAAAAAGATAAGGAAGGTTCCTGGCTGATCGATCTGAAAGGAGATCATTATGGCCGGTATTATACATTCAGCGCAATGATCGATGGCAAATGGATGGACGAAGTGCCCGATCCTTATGCAAAAGCAACTGGTATAAATGGTAAGCGCGGTATGGTGATCGACCTGCCACGTACTAATCCGGCAGGCTGGTTACAGGATAAAAGTCCAGCGTTGGCCAGCCCGACTGATGCAGTGATCTATGAACTGCATGTGCGGGATGCAAGTATTGCCGCAAACTCGGGTATAAAAGCAAAGGGAAAATTTCTTGGTCTGACAGAAACGGGAACAGTAAATGCTGCAGGTCTTTCAACCGGTCTTGATCACCTGAAAGAAATGGGCGTAACACATATTCATCTGCTGCCATTCTTTGATTATAATTCAGTAGATGAAACACAACCCGATCAGAAATATAATTGGGGTTATGATCCGTTGAACTATAATGTGCCGGAAGGTTCGTATGCAACAGACGCGGCGGATGGTGCCAAGAGGGTAAAGGAGTTTAAAGAGTTGGTGAAAGTGTTTCATGCAAACGGGTTGAAAGTGGTGATGGATGTGGTATATAATCATACCGGGGTTACTGATCATTCCAATTTCAATCAGTTGGTGCCAGGGTATTATTACAGGCATACTGCTGATGGAAAGTTGTCTGATGCAACTGCTTGCGGAAATGAGACGGCGAGCGAGAGAGCAATGATGCGAAAATTTATTGTTGAATCGATGGCTTATTGGGTAAATGAATATCATATTGATGGTTTTCGTGTGGATCTGATGGGTGTGCATGATATTACGACGATGAACCTGGCATCCCGCGAATTGAATAAGATCAAGCCGGGTATATTACTTTATGGCGAGGGTTGGACGGCAGGCAGTTCTCCCTTGCCGGATTCTGCCAGGGCATTGAAAAAGAATGTTGCCAGGCTGGAAAAGATCGCTGTATTCAGTGATGACATCAGGGATGGCATCAAAGGAAGTGTATTTGATCATGAGGATCGCGGATTTGTAAGTGGCAAACCCAATATGGAGGAAAGCATCAAATTTGGCATTGTAGCAGCCTTACAACACCCGCAGGTTGATTATTCAAAAGTGAATTATTCTAAAGCGGCATATGCGACGCAGCCTGCACAAACAGTTACGTATGCGGAATGCCACGATAATCATACCCTTTGGGATAAACTCGCGATCTCAGCTAAAGATGCCACAGATGCACAGCGGAAGGAGATGCATAAGCTGGCGTTATCTATTGTGCTGACATCACAAGGTATTCCATTCTTACATGCAGGAACGGAGTTTTTGCGAAGCAAAAAAGGAGTGGAGAATTCGTATGAGTCCCCTGATCAGATCAATCAGATCGATTGGGATCAGAAGACAGCGAATAAAGATGTGACGGATTATGTGAAAGGATTGATCCAATTGAGAAAATCACATCCGGCTTTCCGTATAAAAGACAAAGCAGCGATAACAGCGAATGTCAGATTTGTATCTGCGGGTTATGGAATTATTATCTACGAGATCAGCGCGCGTACAGTAGGAGATAGCTGGCAGAAGATACTGGTTTGTCTGAATGGAAATACTTCCGCAAAAACAGCTCCGCTGATCGGAAAATGGAAAGTGGCTGTGGAGAATAATGCGTTTGTAGAGGAGAAGTCGCTGGAGAGATCGTTGAGGATGGCGCCCACTTCATGTACGATCCTCTATCAGTAAGAACGAAGGTGCTTTAAAGGTGTTGCGTGACCGGCAGATTACACACCACCCCTGGCGATAGTCAAGGTTCTTTACTGGCGGTAAGGCTGGCTCTGATGTGTACGTAAGTTCATCTATTGCATTTTCCAAAAAAAATACTATCTTCGTGTTTCTCTATGTTATCTCTCACTTCATTTGTTTGATTCATCCCCACACAAATCCGTGACGGTGTAACGTAAGGCAGGTAAAGTATCACTGCTTGGTGATAGCCTTACCACATTATTCAAATAAATTTTTAGAACATTGTCATTCAACGATTTATCGCTCATAGAGCCGATCCTAACGGCATTGGGCGAAGAGGGTTACACAACCCCCACACCTATTCAGCAACAGGCTATTCCGTCTGTACTTGCAAGAAAAGACCTGCTCGGCTGTGCCCAGACAGGTACCGGCAAAACCGCCGCCTTTTCATTACCTCTTTTGCAATTGATGCATGAAGAACAAAAAGCAGAGCGTGCTTCGGGGCGCGGAGCTCAACGCCGTATCCGTGCACTGATCCTCACACCTACACGTGAATTAGCGATCCAGATCGAACAAAGCCTTAAAGCATATGGCCGTCACCTTGATCTGCGCCATCTCGTGATCTTCGGCGGTGTGTCACAATACCATCAGGTTGGTGCATTGCGCCAGGGCGTTGACATTCTTGTTGCCACGCCTGGTCGTCTGCTCGATCTCATGAACCAGCGCTTTATCTCCTTACAGGATATCAGTTATTTTATTCTTGATGAGGCAGACCGTATGCTCGACATGGGTTTTGTGCACGATGTCCGCCGCATCATTGCTAAGCTTCCGGCAAAACGTCAAACGCTGTTTTTCTCGGCAACCATGCCGCCGGAGATCCAGCAACTGGCGAATATACTGTTACAGCAGCCGGTGAAAGTAGAAGTGACACCTGTGTCTTCTACCGCAGAAACGATTCAGCAACATTTGTATTACGTGGAAAAGCAAAACAAGCGTCCTTTACTGGCTCATATCCTCGGAGATGAGTCGATCAAAACCGCTCTTGTATTTTCCCGTACAAAACATGGTGCTGATAAAATTGCACGTGAGCTTTCAAAAGCGGGCATCCGTGCTGAAGCGATTCACGGCAATAAAAGTCAGAACGCGCGTCAGGCAGCGCTGCATAACTTCAAAACGAGAAGAACAAGAATCCTTGTTGCAACAGATATTGCAGCCCGGGGTATTGATATCGACGAGCTGACGCATGTGATCAACTATGATCTTCCTAACGTTCCCGAAACGTATGTACACCGTATTGGTCGTACAGGCCGTGCAGGAGCGAATGGTATTGCCTTCTCTTTCTGTGATTACGAAGAAAAGATCTATCTGAAAGATATCCAGAAGCTGATCGGTAAAACGGTACCGGTTGTAAAAGATCATCCGTTTGATTCTCCGCTGATGCACGGCGTATCGCAGCCTGCGGCAGGTTCTGCTGCCAGCAGCAGTTCTTCTGCTTCGTATGGCAGCCGCCGCAGTGGTGGTAAAAAATCCGGCAGCAGATCGTTTACGCAGCAACGCGCGTAGTAGTCTGGCGGCGATAAGTTTAAAATTTTAAAGGTTCAATAGTTTCAACGTTTGTTCTGTTTCACTATCAAAATAGTGTTACGACAAACGTTTTTGCTATTGAACCTTTTTAGCTGGTTGATTCGTAAAGAGATCAAACACTGGATTACCGGGTGAAATTTCTATTGCTGATGCGTGTTGATCAGCCCACGATTTTAATCCAATGTCGTTTAGTTTAGCAGCCCCCGTGCGTGCCTCACTACCACGTCAACGTAAGGTCTGCCTGGCGTAGAAGTAACGCGGAGGATGCGGCGATACGCAGCGTACGCGGCGAACAGCAATAGAACATATTGTATTTTCGCCACGCTCTCCACGTATCGCCGCATCCGCCGCGTTACTTCGGGGCTGCAAACTAAACGACATTGGATTCTAATCGGGGCTGTCCCAAAATATCCGACCATACCGCGTTCAGCGATGATCTGCGTAGTTCTTTGCAGGTGCACTTGATTTCAGGATCTCTATTTCCGCTGAATCAAGCGCAGCTGTATTCGCTGTTGCTGCGATCTCTTCTAGTTGTTCCATCGTTCTGATGCCGGCGATCGCAACGGGAACCTGTGATAAAACGAATTGTAAAGCAGTTTGCGCTGCTGTTCGCTTGTCTGATGAAAGCTGGTTGATCGCGTTGGCTGCGTTTTGCGCTTCTTTCGACGAAAGGCCGAGATAGTCTTTTGCTGGTTTATCCACGAGTATGCCTTGTGCAAGTCCGCCACGGCTTAATACGCTGATGTGATTTTGTTGCAGGAGCGGAATGCATTCTTCTTCCGGTCTGCGATCGAGCAGACTGTATTGCATCATTACTGAATCGATGGAAGATTGTTTGACGTATTCCCTGATCACATTTGGGCGGATGGAGGAGATGCCATAAGCCCGGATCTTTCCTGCTTTCTTTAATGCTTCAAATGCTTCAATAGTTTCAGGAATATTGTCAGACAGCATGCCACCGTGAAGCTGGTAAAGATCGATGTAGTCGGTTTGTAAACGTTGAAGACTTTTTTCAACGGCGGAGAGGATGTAGGATCTGCTGGCATTCCAATCCCAGCCACTGCCGTCGGCGCGCAATTGGTTTCCGACCTTTGTTGCGATTATAAGGTCTTTCCTTTTTTCTTTGAGTGCTTTCCCGAGCAGGAGCTCGTTTTGGCCTTTATCGTACAGATCAGCGGTGTCAAAGAAGTTGATGCCGAGATCAACGGCACGAAGAAGGATACCGGAGCTTTCTGTGTTGTCTGGTTTTAGTGACATGCAACCAAAACCGATGGAAGAAACGCGGAGGAGTGATTTGCCGAGTGTTTGATAGGTCATGTGCAAATTTACGGATGTGCAACGAACCAGGCGGCATCCAGGAGTTATGCGTAGCCGCCGGGTTGCGTACCGGCTGCGAAGAAGTTGTCGCTTACTATTGTCGGATGGCAACTGTTAAGCCGGCGCAGCAAATACTGAGCTGCTACAGGTTGAAATAAGAAAGATTCCGGCTTTGTCAAGGTGGTGCGTAGCCCGGAGGTGATGCACTACCTTGATTAACTTTAAGCATGTTATATTTGCAAACCAGATGGACTATATCAAAGAATACCGCCGTTTTATTTACAGCCACTATCTCGCAGACGGCGTGCGGATCACCGCTGGTGTATTGCTCCCTTCTTTGATACTCGGTTACTACGGTCATCTGCAACTTGGGATTTTCATTTCGCTCGGCGCGCTTTGCGTAAGCATTACCGATAATCCGGGGCCGATCCATCATCGAAGAAATGGTTTACTGATCTGCAGCGGAATTATTTTCGGTGTGGCGCTAATGGTTGGATACGCCATGCCGGTGAAATGGCTGTTCATGATCCTGCTGCCCGTTCTGTGTTTTTTCTTTTCGATGATCGGTGTATATGGCGCTCGCGCAACGGCCATTGGTATTGCAGCGCTGCTGGTGATGGTAATGATGACCCATGAGCCGCTTAGCGGCTGGCAGGTGGTTTATTTTGCCCTTTACATTTTTGGGGGCGGACTATGGTATACAGGTCTGAGCCTGGTGCTGTATAGTCTGCGGCCATATAAACTCATCCAGCAGGCGATGGGAGAGTATGTCTTGTCTGCCGCTACATATTTAAGAGCAAGAGCTGGTTTCTACGCTGCTAACGCTGATATGGACGAATGTTATCGCGATCTGATGCATGCGCAAATAGATGTGCAACAGAAGCAAGACCTCGTGGCAGAACTGCTTTTCAAAACCAGGAGCATCGTTAAAGAGTCCACCCATACCAGCCGCATCCTGATGATGGTGTTCCTCGATGTGTCTGATCTGCTGGAACGTGCCATGACCTCTCACCAGGATTACCGCAAACTCCACACTTATTTTGATGATACGGGTATATTACCCGAATACGGCGCGATCATCCGTATCCTCGCAGATGAAATGGATGAGATCGGTCTTTCTCTCATCAGTGGCAAAACATCCGGCTATGATGCCGGTATAGATAAGGAACTCGTTACCGAACGCGAACACCTGCAGCAGCTTCGCGTGAAATCACTTAATCCCTCCAACCTGGAAGGGTTTATCAGTCTTCGTCATATCCTCGACAGTATCGACGATATTGCGGGCCGGATCAGAACACTGCATCAATACACTTCGTACGACAGGAACCTGAAACGGATCAAAACGGATACGCCCGATCCTTCGAAATATGTTACGCGGCAAACGATCGATCCGCAACAGTTCTGGGATAACTTCTCCCTTAACTCAAACATCTTCCGGCATTCACTCCGCATCACGATCGCGGCATTTGCGGCATTTATCATTGGACAGATCCTTCCGTTTGGTCGTGGATACTGGATACTTTTAACAGTGATCGTCATCCTTAAACCGGGCTATACGCTTACGCGGCAACGGAATATTCAGCGGTTGGTTGGTACCGTGATCGGTGCTGCGATCGCCGGTGGTATTTTATTCTTTGTAAAGAATAATACAGCGATACTTGTATTGCTTGCATTGAGCATGATCGGTGGTTATAGCTTCATGAGATGGAAATACCTGCCGAGCGTGGTGATGATCACGATGTACCTGCTCTTCATGTTCCATATTCTTGAGCCAAATGATTTCAGTGAAGTGGTACAGGAGCGCATCGTGGATACGCTGATCGGTTGTATCGTCGGATTTATCGCATCTTACCTGTTGCCGCCGATCTGGGAGCGCGAACAGATAGGAGAGTTGATGCGGTATCTGGTTAGTGATATCATCCAGTATTTCGAAAGCGTCGCATATGCATTCACCGGTGCTGCGTATGATCAGCAGGCAAGTAAAGAAAAGAGAAAAGCTGCCTGGGTTTCACTGGCCAACGTAACAGATGCCTTCAACCGGATGTTATCTGAACCCAAAAGTAAGCGGCGTGATTATAAAGAATTTCACCGCTTCGTGGTGTCTTCGCACATGTTGGTTTCGCATTTTGCAACACTTACATATTATGCCGATACTTTGCAACCGGAATATATCATGCCGGATTATGATCCGCTGATCAAAGCGAGTGTCGCGGAATTATCGGCTGCCGGGCGTTACCTGGATAATCCTTACACCGATCCTCCGAAAAAGAATGAAACCAATCCGCAGGCATTGCTTGATCAGAAAATCAATGCATTGATGCAAACCCGGCAGCAGGAACTGAGGGAAGGTGTGCTGGAATCGGCGGGAAAGAAATATCTCAGCACGTTCAAGTCTATTACAGATCAGTTTTACTTTGTGTATAAGACTTCGCAGGATGTTCACAAGATCAGCAGGGCATTGGGAGGCCCGCGCTGAATCTCTTCATGAGGCCATCCATAGTTACACGCTAGCTGATGGGAGAGACTTGCCCCGCAATCCATCCTCCTCAATCGTCGTTTCACTCAATTTAGCATGGCCAAACAGCGCCCCGTTTTTAGTTTTACATGTCATGCAAATACTTTTTATAGGGGATAGCATTATCCGGGGAACAGTGGGAGTGAATTGGGTGAACGATCTTGCCAATGCATTTCCTGAATGGAATATAACCAACCAGGGTGTGAACGGTGACACACTTGTAAAGATCAATCACCGCATGGAAGCCACTTTTCAAAAAGGAGCTTCATATGACTATGTCGTTTTTTATGGTGGAGCAAATGATCTGCTGATCCCATATCTCTCTTCCAAAGGCTTTCTTTTTAATGCCGCACGAAAACATTTACTCAGGAAGGGTTATGCTCCTAAACTCACGCTGCGTGAATTGGAAGATGCCTATACGCAGGCAATAGATCTTGTCCGCAGTTATACCAATGCCCGGATCATTTTATTAACGCTGGGCAGTATGAATGAAACTGCTTCATTTATTTTGAACAAAAAAAGGAGAGAAGTGAATGACGTGATCAGAAGAATTGCCAAACGGGATCAATGTATGATCGCCGATGCAGGTAAACGAATGGATGAATACCTGCAGAACAAGGTGACCAAGGATTATTTTCTGGAGAATTTCTTCCGGGTGAGCTGGCTTGACCGTTGGCAATGCACTTTATTCAAACGGGCAGATAGTTTAAGCGAAGAGCGTGGATTATTACTCACGATAGATGGACTTCATCTTAACAGTATCGGCGGAGCGATATTTCGGGATGAGGTAGAAAAGCATTTGATAAAGGCATTAAAAAAGCAGGATCAACCTGTTCCTGCCTGATATATCTAAACGATAAAATGTCTGGCGTAAATTCCTGATGTATACTGATCCATATGCAGATACGCAGATAATTTTCTGATAGCTGAATATTACCTGCGCATCTGCGGACTTGATACTCTTGCATATCTTCGGAGCTTACGCCAGACTTATGCCACTATTTTATTGCACCCGTCCATCTTTCTTGTCCATCGAACGGCCGATACCATAACCAATACCACCGCCAAGTACGCCGCCGATCACACCACCCAATGCACGGTTCTTCTTATTGATCACTGCACCCAGGACAGCACCCGAACCAGCCCCAATGGCTGTACCTTTTGCTGCTTTACTCCATCCTTTCTTCTGTGCAGCTGCAGGCTCCGGAGCAGGTGTGTAAGCTTTACGTGTTACAACCTTTGGCGGCGTGTTCACATAAACCACCTGTGGTTTAGCCGCAGCCTGGTAGTTATTGGGATCAACACGTTCATTCTGCGCCTTCCACTGCTGGAATTGAGAAAAGCCCACGGTATCTTCATACGATACGCCCTTTACCGCCTGTTCAGCACCGGGTTTTCCGGAACATGCCGTCAACAGGATAACGGTTACTGCCAGTAAACTTAAAAGTGTAAATGTCTTTTTCATAATCTCAGATTTTAAAATGAATAATTGTTTTACACCCACCTTAAAACAGAAAGAATGCCATGAAAAATA
>JBEVKW010000440.1:0-3313 GCA_040509495.1 Chitinophagaceae bacterium
AAAAACCCGAAGTCCGGAAGCATTGAAAATGCAATAATCGATAAGGGACAGATGGCGTGAACACAAATTCCAAGAAGTGCCTATGTGCTGCGATACTTGGAATCGCCATAATCATGGGTGAGATACTATCCGCGGGCGCCGAACCCAAGGCTGTATACACCATGGATTTCGGCCAGAAAGAGAATATCGATGCATCCACATGGCTTAAGAAGCAGGGATTCGATGAGTTTCTCGATGCAAAGAGATTGCATTTGAAGTTTGAGAATGAGGGGCTGCGCATCAGCACGAACGAAGATTTGACAGCCATGTTCGGATTAAAGTTTGGCAAGCCAAATTACGTTCGCGACGTAAATCATATTGTTATTGAATGGGGTGTAAACCGCTTTCCCATCGGTGCAGACTGGGCACAAGGAAATAAACGGGTGCCGATTGGCGTCATTTTCAGTTTTGGCGACAAGAAGTTGAGTAGCGGCTTGCCTTTTGGCATCAAGGACGCTCCGTACTTCCTTAGTGCGTTCATCGGCGAGAAAGAACAGGTAAATAGAATGTACCTCGGTGCTTTATACCAGGAAGGGGGGCGCTACTTTTGTGTATCCAATGGCGCGCCTATGGGGCAAACCATTGTCACCAAATTTGAAGTCAACAATCGATTTAAAGACGTTTTCAAACAGGAAAAGACGCCGCCCATCACAGGCTTTGCGTTTGAAATGAACACCGACGACACAAAAGGTGGCGCCGACGCCTTTATTAAAAAGATTGTTTTTTATTCTGAACATTGAAATTTGGATTCTTTATGTGAGCTGACCCTGTCGCGTGGTATCGGGCTGGCAAAAAAACCCGCTCTAGACACAGTGCCTTGTCCTGCAGGTGGACAAACTGTGCCGCGACATGCCCAACAAGGCGGTGGCCGAACTGGATCGCCTGCACGACAGGACGGTCAATCCGGTTTTTGCATCATACGAGCACACAAGTGAGGCGATTAGAGCGAAATGTCGCCATACACTGGCGACTCCACCACCATTATCTACCCGCTAGAAAGCGTAAGCTCGGCAAGTACACCACGATGATCGGAAATATCGGTTCCGATAACTTCATAGGAAGAAAACTCAAGACCGGGTGATATCAGGACCCAGTCCAGGCGTTTGCCAAGCAGGGGAAAAGTGATCAGCTTGCTGTTTTCCGGCTGGTACGCCTTCAGCCCAAGTTTCTCAACCAGGTACTGTGCTGCCGAGTCCTGCGGGAGCCATCCTGAGTTCAGGTCGCCCATGATAATCAGGTGATTGTTTCTGGCACGTAAAACTGCAATCAGTTCGTCTGCCTGTTTTTTCCTGACCCAACCACTCATGAAATCCAGATGAACAGAAACTACATCAATGTCGATACTGTCCCTTCCCGGCCAACTAATGGTCGATACCACAAAACCCGTGGGTACCAGTGTAAGTGAGGGGTTAAATGTAACCGCCTGCGGATTCGACATCTCCTGTCGTGACATCAGTGCTGTACCATAGGAAAGTCCTATCGCATCAACGTGTGACGCCTGAATCGAACGGGTAAACATGCTGTGACTTGCAAGATATTCAACGTGGTTGAAATTGCCACTCCAGAACGAAGGCCCATCGATCTCCTGAAAAGCAGCGATATCCGGTGCTGCCTGGTTCAGTAGTTTGTTTATACTATCTAGGTTTTTCACAATCTCGGCTGAATGCAGCAGCAATTGATGAAAACTGGTCCCTCGCCCGTGGGCTACGTTCAGTGTCATGACCCTGAGACCATGTTCATTGGAATGCTGGTCAGCATGATACGCAATGCTTGAATTCTGATAGTAGTGCACGGGTGGTGTTGAATGAAGCTGCGTTGTTGCACAAGAAGGTAACAGCAAGATAAGCAGAAGTAGCCCTCCAGTGCAGTAGATGCTTATGTTGAAAACACGCCTCATCAACGTGCGCTACCTGGCCGCCATAACCATTTAGAAGCAAGCAATAAGAAAAACGCAGCCAATGCGATGGTCACTACAGTAACTATCTGCGTTTTTAAGTACTCGATTTTCATGGCAGTCAGCCTCTGGCTACCATGGGTAGTGTACGATAATCTTCAGCGCACGGAATAATCCTCGCGCGCCAGCCCCTTGTCATCTGCTACTCGTCTATCATGGATTAATGCATCTGGCCAGCTTCCAATAGAAAAACAGCCAGAGTCGCAGACTAACATCGATCGTTACAACCCCTTGTCGACACCATCGCTGATAGTAGACTTGAATAGCGTTCTGATACCAATGTGTTCACTATACGAGACACGGAAACTCGGCTCTGTCACGTACGTATCTCTCACACCGTTCAGCAGTAGCTGCACGTTGGCTTGATTTCGGGAACGACAACGGCCGATGGTTCAAAAACTGGCGCCCGCGCGAAGGGAGTGCAGGATAATACAGGCAGCCGCGCCGGCAATCACATCATCCAGCATGATGCCGAGGCCGCCTTGCACGTGCTTGTCGATCCAGCAAATCGGCCATGGTTTCCAGATGTCGAGCAGGCGAAACAGCGCAAAGCCGGCCAGGACCGTGCCCCAGCTAACGGGCACGAGGAACATCGTGATCCAGTAACCGACGAACTCGTCCCACACGATGCCGCCATGGTCGTGCACACCGAGGTCATGCGTGACGCTTTGACAAAGCCAGACACCAAAGGCAAAGGCGCAAAACACGCAGATTGCATAGAGCCAGTGCGGCAGCTGGCTCAGGGGAAGATAGAAGGCGATTGCAACGAGGGTGCCGAACGTGCCCGGCGCAAACCTGGCCAGTCCGCTACCGAGACCGAACGCGAGAAAATGGCGCCAGCTGCGGAATACCCCCGTGTTGACGGCCGGTGACACTTCTTTTCCTGTCAATTTTGATCACCCGCGGGCTAAGCTAGCATAGGGAAGTAACGCGCCGGCACTGTGGTCATCAACGACTGCAAAATCTCGAGAAATTCATGGAGCTCATCGTCCGCCAATTCTCCCATGACCGCGATTTGGAAGTAGTTCGGCGCCAGCGGCGGCTTGCAGGCATAGATGAGGTAGCCACGATCCTTGACGGCCGCGTAAAGCGCGTCGAAGCCGAGTGTTTCCGGAACGCCGACCGTCAGAATCGAGGCGGCTTCACTCCCCGGTGGCAACGGCAACAGAGGTAACCCCAGCCGTACCATTCCCGCCGCCAGTATTTCGCGGCGTCGCCAGTAGACGCGTCGTCGTTCATCGATGCCCCGATCGAGAAGTTCTTCAAGCGCGCGGTCGAGCGCAAGGAACAAGGGTACAGAGGCTGTGAAGGGCGTCTGGC
>JBEVKW010000441.1:0-5921 GCA_040509495.1 Chitinophagaceae bacterium
CGCCAGTCGACCTTAAATACTCCGCCGGCGAGTTTTTTTTTGTGCAGGTGACACCCTCCCATTTTTAGCCATTTTTTCCTCAGCCTTGATCTTTTTTTGTTACTTTTTTTGCATCAAGGCAAAAAAAGTAAACAGACACTTCGACCCTTCGTCGAAAAAAAAAGCGCCTTGCCCGCCCGGCAAAAAAAGTAAAGGGCCCTCCGAGCCCCCTCGGAAAAAAAAGCGTCATGCCCGCCCGGCATCCCCCGTGGAACACGAAATCATTACCTTTGCCCCTTCAACTAAAAACACTACATATAAACACTATGGCTTCATCAAGCATTATCATCGATGTAAATACCGACGACAAAAGAGTTCCCGACGCCATCAGCTGGAAAGCAACTGACTCCACCATGGAAAACGCCCAAAAAGCAAAAGCAATGATGCTCGCATTCTGGGATGGCGCAGAAAAAACTGCGCTGCGGATCGATCTGTGGACAAAAGAAATGATGGTGGATGAAATGGCCGATTTCTTTTATCAGACACTGATGACCATGGCTGATACCTATGGCCGTGCAACTCAACACCAGGAACTGGTCACTGACATGAAGAGTTTTGCCAAAACATTCTACGAGAAGTTCCGCGAAAAGCAACTCAAAGAAAATAAAGCTTCCTGATCAGCATAATATTAACTCAGCACCTTTAATCTCTCAAAATTTTCCGCAATATGAGCTTAGAGCAAAAGATAATGACCGAACTCAAGGCCGCTATGATCGCCAAGAATGAAGGCGCTCTCCGCAGCCTGCGTGCAATAAAAGCAGCGATCCTGCTGGCAAAAACTTCTGAAGGAGCCAAAGGCGACCTCTCCGAAGATGACGAAACAAAACTGTTACAGAAACTCGTTAAACAACGCCGGGACTCCCTGGATATCTTCCTGCAGCAAAACCGCCCGGATCTTGCTGAAAAAGAAAAAGAAGAGCTGGAAGTGATCGAGAAATTTCTGCCCAAACAACTTTCTCCTGAAGAACTCAAAACCGAAGTTGAAGCGATCATCGCATCAACAGGAGCAAGCTCTCCCGCCGATATGGGGAAAGTTATGGGAGTGGCAACAAAGCAGCTCGCAGGCAAAGCCGATGGCAAAGCAATTTCCGCACTCGTGAAAGAACTGCTGGCGAAATAATTCCCGCCGAAAAGACGTTAAATACCTGCCCGCACACTCAGTGCCGGGCAGGGTTTTTATTATGATCCTCGATATCTTATTCATCATACTGCTTGTACTTGCTGTCATCAGGGGATTTCAACGCGGATTGATCGTTGGCATCTTCTCCTTTATAGCAATCATCGTCGGCCTTGCCGCAGCGATCAAATTGTCGGCAGTCGTGGCCGATTACCTTGGCGAAACAACCACTGTATCAAAACAATGGTTGCCCGTTCTTTCTTTTATCCTCGTATTTATAGCCATTGTATTATTGATCAGACTCGGGGCAAACCTGCTGCAAAAATCTGTCGAGGCAGTGATGATGGGCTGGGCAAACAGGCTTGGCGGGATCATCTTCTATATTGCCATCTATACGATCGTATACAGCATTCTTCTTTTTTATGCCACGCAGCTGAAACTACTTTCTCCTGAAACCGCAGAGAAATCAGTAGTGTACGGCATCATTGCACCCTGGGGCCCGGCGTTGATCGATGCGATCGGAACGGTACTCCCTTTCTTTAAAGACATGTTCAGGGAACTGGAAGATTTTTTTGAATCGGGTGCACAGCATCTCAAGCAACATAGCGCCTGATCATGACCGCGAAGCGGAAACCCATCGAACTTATTCCCGACTTTTAACTTGCCCATACACCCGGTTTCCTCTATCTTTGATTAGTCCATTAGGTTAGTAGACTACAAATCCATTCAGATGAAATTGAACTATCTTGGTTTTGCCGTTCCATTATTCCTTTTTTTCATTGGCCTCGAATATCTTTATTCAAAGCGCAAGGGCAAGAACTTTTTTCAGTATGCTGAATCTGTCGCCAACCTGAACGTTGGCATAGCTGAGCGTTTGCTGGATATATTCACTACTACATTGTTCTTTGGTGTATTCGTTTTTATACACGAGCACTTCGCCATTTTCGATATCAAAGCCGGATGGTTTACCTGGATCTTACTTTTTCTCGCTACGGATCTTGTGTGGTACTGGTATCATCGCCTGGCGCATGAGATCAATGCTTTCTGGGCTGTGCACGTGGTGCATCATCAAAGTGAGGACTTTAATTATACGGTGTCTGCCCGGATCACCGTATTTCAGGCGGTCGTTCGCTGTATGTTCTGGGCGGTGCTGCCATTAGTCGGGTTTCCCCCCATGATGATCGCAATCTTTTTGCTGATACACGGCATCTATCCCTTCTTTATACATACCCGCGCTCTCGGAAAATGGGGCTGGTTTGAGAAAGTGCTCGTAACGCCAACACATCACGGGATCCATCACGCATCTAACCCTGAATACCTGGATAAGAATTACGGCGATGTGCTGATCATCTGGGATAAGTTATTCGGCACTTTTGTTGAGGAAAAGAAAGAAGTGGAAATTGTATACGGGCTGACCAAACCGCTGAACAGTCATAGTTTCCTGTGGCAACACTTTCATTTCGCCCTGGAGATCTACATGAACTTCCGGTATGCGAAAGGTATAAAAGCGAAATGGAGAGTATTGTTTGGAAAACCGGATGACCTGGACCCCAGGTACAGGTCCATACTGGAACGAAAACTGTTGAACGTGCGATTACATCACCGGCCTGCAACGCTTGCGATCAGGCAATATGTAACGGCACAGACGATCTTTTCGCTCGTGTTACTGTTTGGCGTTATATTATTTGAGCATTATCTGAATGGAATGCAACTTTTTTTGTCTTCGGCGTTTATATTTATCAGCTTGATCAATAGTGGCGCAGTGCTTGATCAAAGAAAATGGATATTTTACCTGGAATATGCACGCGCTGTGCTGGTTATGATCGCCATCGGCATCTATTATCCTAATGGATGGTTGCTGACCGGAATCTTTACCGCAGTAGCATTATTGACCTGGTACTTTCGTGCTATCCGGCGTTATTATTTCAGGATTTTATATACATAAGCCAGCGAGACCCCGCAGTTTACCTTATTCGATTGTTTTGAGGTGTGTCTCAGTCTGTTATCTTTGCATCAACAAGTAAAGAGTTCAGCGCTTGGGCTGGTTATATGCTGCAAAACGATTATTTTAGCAAAAATTAACGGTTACTGCGGAATGAGTTACGAGATAAAACAGGATGATAAGTTCAGGTTTATTGAAGAAGGCGAGGGCGAACCGCTCGTATTGCTGCATGGACTGTTTGGGGCAATGAGTAATTTTGGACCACTGATTGACTACTTCAAACAGTATAACAAAGTTGTTGTGCCCATCCTTCCTTTGCTGGATATGGATATTCTGCACACTTCTGTGGGTGGACTGGCGAAGTTTGTTCACAAATTCATCGAAACAAGAGGCTATAAAAATGTACACCTGCTGGGGAACTCCCTTGGCGGGCATGTAGGACTGGTATATGTTTTAAAGAATCAGCCAACCTGCATCAAGTCGATCATTCTTACTGGTAGTTCAGGGCTGTTTGAGAATGGAATGGGAGATTCCTATCCAAAACGAGGAGATTATGAATATATCAGGAAAAAAACAGAATTGACTTTTTACGACCCTGCAATGGCGACAAAAGAGTTGGTGGACGAAGTATTCGGCATTACCAATAATCGTCTGAAGGTGATCAAGATCATTGCACTCGCAAAAAGCGCTATCCGGAACAATCTCGGTGAAGAGCTTAATCAAATCAAACTTCCTACGTTACTCATCTGGGGAAATAACGATACCATCACCCCTCCATTTGTAGCAAGAGAGTTTAATAAATTGATACCCAACAGCGAACTTTACTTTATCGATAAATGTGGCCACGCACCGATGATGGAGGTCCCGGACGAATTCAATGTGATCCTTCACAAATTTTTGAAAAAACTCAATGAGCCTGCAACAGTAAGCTGATCATTGAGGTCTTTGTAAAAAAATAAGGAGCCGCTATCCATGTTGACAGGAGAATTACGATCTCAAAATCTGCCCTACTTGCATCTGCAGGATAAAGTGTACCAGGCGCTTCAGCTAATGAATGACAACCAGGTAACACATCTTCCGATCGTGGACGGGGAAAAATATGCAGGTATCATCAGCGAAGATGATCTTCTTCAGGTTGACAATGACCATGATACACTCGAATCGCTTCAGCAATCATTTGGCAATGCATCAGTGAAAAACTCGGAACATTTTCTTAAGGCTATCCAACTGGCCGCTGAAAATGGACTTAGCGTGGTTCCCGTGATCAATGAAGCAAATGAACTGACAGGTGCCGTTGCTTACAGCGACCTGCTGAAAAACGCTTCTGAATTCATGAGCCTCAATGAACCAGGTGGCCTGATCGTACTGGAAATGGAAAGCAACCAGTATTCTTTCAATGAGATCAGCAAACTCGTTGAAACGAATGATGCACAGATCACCCAGCTCAATACGCACAATGATGGCGAGACCGGTATGATGCAGGTCACTATCCGCATCAATAAGCCGGAAGTTTCTGACATCGTTGCAACGTTTCAACGCTACGAATACAACGTAAAATATTATTTCGGGGAAGAACTTTATGCCAATGAGTTGCGGAATAACTACGACAATCTGATGAATTACCTGAAGATCTGATGCCTCCTCCGCCGATGGCCAACAGCCATCAACTCCCGACCGACTATCTCATCTTCTAAACTAAAACGGTCTTGGTTTTGGCTCTTGTGTGAAATCCGGTTAATTTAGATATCCTTAGCTCGTCCGGCTTGATGTGTCGCGTTGCCAAATATTGCCTGTGGCTTTTATTAGCGCTTGCCTGTCACCAGTCCCTGTTTGCACAGGGGTCCCGTGCATCAGAAGGGAAACCTAAAAAAGAAAAACACGAGAAAAAATCTGAAGATACTTACGTGGTTCCTGCCGGAGAATCTCCCTTTATCGTGCGGGACATTGTAATTACCGGTAATCGCAAAACCCGCGACAATATCATTTTACGCGAACTTTCTTTCAAATCAGGAGACGCATACCTCCTCCAGGATCTCGTTAATAAATTTGAACTCGCCCGACAGCAACTCATGAACCTCGCCCTCTTCCATGAAGTGGTTGTTGCATTGAAAAGCTTTGACGGTTATAACGTCGACGTGTCTGTTACCGTTCGCGAAAGATGGTACCTGTTTCCGATTCCTTACCTGCGGCCGGTTGACAGAAACCTTAATCAATGGATCGTGGAGCAGAAAGCCAGCCTTGATCGTGTCGACTATGGCATGAAACTGATGTACAACAACGCAACAGGGCGTAATGACAAACTGCGCGCTACTGTTATCAGCGGTTACTCCCGCCAGTTACTGCTGAACTATGACCGGCCATACATCGACAAGAAAATGCGCCTTGGTCTAAGCCTCGGTATGTCTCTCGGAAAAAACCGGGAAATGAACTATAATACGGTTGACGATAAGCAGGTCTTCATTAAAGACAAGGGTTATCTCCGTAATTTCTGGCGCGGCTATATGGAATTATCATACCGTAAAGCCATCCGTACAAGACACCGCCTGGGCATTGCCTATTCCACAGAAGAACTTGCTGATACGATCGTTAAACTGAATCCCGATTATTTCCCCGGTGGCAGAAAGAAGATCGCATTTCCTGAATTGTATTATTTCTTTAATTATACTTTTCTCGATTACATTCCATATCCAACAAAAGGGTACGCCGCGGAGCTTTATTTCAGTAAAAAAGGAATAGATAAATCGCTTAATTCCTGGGAAATGGGCGTTAAGGGTTCCGGTAACTGGCCAATGGGTAAAAAGACCTTCGTCAGTTTGAACAGTT
>JBEVKW010000442.1:0-21268 GCA_040509495.1 Chitinophagaceae bacterium
AAGACCTGCTGACCATTCCGGGTGAGGCGTTTGATCTCGGCGGCCGCTATTGCGTATTTAAAGAAGTGCGGTACGGAACATACAGTCTTGCCGGTATCCACAACGTGTCCGTGTCTGACGAATACAAGATCATTGCACTTGATAACCTGCAGGTCGGAAACCTTTTGTTACGATCACCGGAAATGAGCGTGGTCGCGCAAACAGATATCAGTATTCTTGGCCTGGATATTCTGAAGTATGGAATGATGCATATTGATTACCGCTCCGCAAAAATGAGCTTCACTCCATACACATCCGATCCGGTGTTTGAACAGAAAATAAACTTTCCGGGCTTTTCTATTGGCAGGGAAAATAAGATGTATGTGATCAATGGACTAGAATACGGTTCCGAAGCAGATAGAGCGGGCTTGAAAACAGGAATGCAGATCACCAAAATGGCTGGCCTTAATCTCGCTACTTACTCTGCAGAAAAAGATTGCAGGATCTTAAAAAAAGAATTTTCAAAACGCAAATGGTTGACCGTTGAATACATTGACCTCAGGGGAAGAAAGCGATCGGTGATGCTTATCAGGCCTGCGAAAGAAAAAAAACGGCCGCTCCTCAATAGCAAGGTTTAAATTAAATAGAATACGCTGCCCGATCGCTCATATCTTTTCCAAATGATCGGAAGCATGCCCCTGAGTGTTTACAACAAGGGCAGTGAAAAGAACATTATACCCGTGCAGCCGCAGGTACAGCAGCCGTCATAAAAAAGTAAAGCTCCTGTTGAGGAGCTTTACTTTTTTTATAGAATATTATCAGGAGGTTATTGCACAGGCTGTGCGGGATCAGATTTATCTTCAACCAGGACAGGTGACGGCGTTGGCTGGTAGGAGAGGTCTTGCTCTGCCTTCTTTCTACGGCCTGTAATAAACCGCCAGATCGCGCCACCAGCAAGGACTACACCCGCTATGATCAGTTTGAGGTATTTCAGGATTATAGCAAAAAAGCCAACTTTTGCCAGCATTTTGCCTGCCACCAGTCCGCCGATCGTCCACGCCGCCACATTATCAGTTCCTGAGTCAAAATCACTATAGCGATTGCCATCAGTAAAGGTCGCCATGGTGATCACATCGTTGATATGGGCATTCACACTGTCGAGTTGTTCCATGGTTGCTACCGCCTGGAGGTTCAGCACTCCTTTTCTTCCCAATACACGGATATCATAATTCAGCGTATTCACGTCTTCGCCTTCAACCTGGTACTCTTTTGCCCAGTGAAGGATCTTTTTATCCTTATCATAGTATGGCTTTGAAGCCCAACCAACAAGATTCATTGTCGCAAGGTTCAGCTTGGTCCGCTCACCATTTGACTCAACGTTATCTTTTTTCATGGACTTAAGAAGATCGTCATAGTCCATTTTAGAAGCGTCATCATCTTTTACATAGCCGATATCTTCAAAATGCACAACGAAAGCATAGGAGTCGCCGAGCACTTTGCCGGAAGCAGGCAACAGCAGTCCTAACGGCGCCTGTGTAGGAGGGTTACCCCAAAGATCTTCGATCACATACTTAGCTTTTTCCGACTCCAGGAATTTAAAACCCGGTGGTACATTTAATGAAATAGCTCCTCCGGAAAGTGTGATCTTGCCGGTCTTGTACTGTAGAGTGCTTTCGACAGAATCAATCACCTTCTGCCAGGCGTCTTTTGCCAGTTGCAACGAATCGGTTTTGTCATTTGCAGAGATAGCTGTGACCAGGAACAGGCCAGCTACAAACAGGAAAATTTTTCTCATGGTGAGGGGATGGTTTAGTGAAGAAAGATAGGGAGAGTTTGACTTAATACAAACTGGTTTGCTTCTTCAGCTATTTATCAGCATCCCGTATTCAGGCTTGCATAAACAGTGCTATCCGGATTTTTTTTATAACCCATTGATAACTAAATTATTTTTTCGGGTTGGCGTTCAAGGGATAAATTTTCAACCAGAAGGCCTTGCCGACATTGGCCTTCTAAAGCCGGCATCACAAAGCAGCTGTTTTCAAGGAAGGCTTCCCTGAATGCAGTTATATATTTGGATCGCAAACCAGCTTCATGAGAAAATTACTTACAATCCTCCTTTCCCTGACAGCCTTATGTGCATCAGCACAGAAGGCAGACTCAATCGTTTTAAAAAACGCTGTTCTTTACTACTATTCGTATGGCTCCGGAGAACCTATAATCATCCTTAGCGGCGGACCCGGCGTATCGGCCCACCAGGAAGATGATCTCGCCATCGAACTTTCTAAGAAATACCGGGCAATCCTGTTTGAACAACGAGGTACTGGCAAATCCCGGGTTCAGCCATTCGACAGCACTACGATCAATCTTGCCGCCGCACTGACGGACCTCGATACGCTTCGTCAACATTTAAAACAGCAACAACTTACCATTTCCGGACATTCATGGGGAGCGATGCTTGCGGCCGCGTATGCGGAAAAGTATCCGGCGAATGTCCGGTCACTGATACTGATCGGACCGGGAGAACTCGACCTTCAGATGAGCCCGATCGTGAATGCCAGCATTCATGTCCGTGATCAGATCATTGACGATTCCGCCTTTTATTATTGGTCAGACTCAGCGCGGGCTGCAGCGGAGCCCGAGAAAGCTGACTCAGCACTGAGAAGGATCTCCTGGTCGAACTTTACATATGACCGGAAAAAACTGGACAGCGTAATGGTACAGGTTAATCATGGCACTTACTCCCGCAAAATGGGCTCTTTCATGTGGTACAGCCTCGTTAAGCAAAAGTTCAATATCGTGCAGTCTCTCCGAAACAAATACAAAGGTGATGCACTCGTTATTTTCGGCTGGCAGGATCCTGTTGGATCTATTACCTATCCAATGTATGAAAAAGCCTTCCCCAGGGCTGTTATCAAAGGAATAAATAAATGCGGACACATGCCTACCGTTGAACAACCCACAGAATTTTATCAGGCCGTTTTTAGTTTCCTGGAAAAAAGACCGTTACTCAAAAACCGGTGAGCTGCGAAGAACAGCCGTTCCTTCGTACCGATTGTCAGGCATCTGTCGAGGTGATGACCGAACTGTTATCAATCGCAACTGAGCTGTCGGATAAAGTATCCGGAATGAAGTAACCTTTCTCCTCTGTTCGTTGTCTAATATACTTTATCAACCAACCTTTTTATAATGAAGTATTTGCTAACCGGCATTTTATCCCTGACGGGTGTGATCGCATTTTCTCAGGATCTCTCTTCCAAACTGGACCAACTTGTAACCGCTTACTCATCCGAAATGCGTTTCAACGGAAGTATTCTGGTTGCACACAAAGGAAAAGTTGTTCTTAATAAGGCATACGGATTTCAGCATGTTAAAGACAGCACGCTTAATACAACGGAAACAGTTTACAAGATCGGATCCATTTCAAAACAATTTACCGCCGCATTGATCCTGAAGCTCCAGGAAATGAAAAAGCTTTCGGTAAATGATAAGCTTAGTAAATATTTTCCGGCATATCCCAAGGGAGACAGTATTACCATCGATCAGCTTGTTCACCATACTTCAGGTATTACCAACTATACCAGCAACCGCGAATTCATGCGCAACCAGGTGACGAGATCGCACAGCCGTGATTCAATGATGGCGCTTTTTAAAGACAAGCCCCTGGATTTTTCTCCCGGAACTCAATGGCGCTATTCCAACTCAGCATACAACATGCTCGGCTATATCATCGAAGACGTTACCGGCATGAGCTATTATGCCGCTATGCGGAAGTATATACTGGAACCCCTCTCTCTCAACAACTCCGGGTTTAATTTCCTTTCCGTTGATAAAAAGAAAAAAGCAACCGGTTATTTTCGTTTCACCGAATTAACGAGCCAGGAAGCTCCTGATGTGGATTCATCCGTATCTTATTCCGCCGGCGCCATCTATGCTACTACCACGGACCTATTCCTCTGGAACAAAGCTTTATGGAATAATACTGTCTTTAATAAAGAATCTGCAAAAGCAGCAACCACACCTGGCAAAAACAAGTACGGGTATGGGATCTTTATCGATTCTATTTATGGAAAACAGAAGATAGAACATAGCGGCAGTATTTATGGCTTTAACAGCAATATGGTTACTATCCCTTCTGATGGCTCCTGCATCATATTACTTGCCAATGTCGGCACTCCATTTCTCGATACCATTACCAAAAGCCTGTTGGCGATCTTGTACGACAAACCGTATTCGGTTCCTGCACCATTCAAACCAATGCAGGTATCCGCAGCTGAGCTGAAACAGTTTGAAGGATCTTTCGGAACTGAAGGTGCTCCAACATTTAAGATCTGGGTGGAAAAAGATAAACTGCTTAGCCAACCGGACGGCCAGGATATACTGGAGTTCAGGCCGGAAAAGAAAGACTTCTTTTATGTCCGCGAAGAAGAAGCACACATCAGATTCAACAGAAACGATCAACAGGTGATAGAAAGCATGACCATTTTGCAAAGAAACAGTGAAATCGTTTTGAAGAGAAAATAGTGCGCCCGGATAACGTGCCTGGGAGTAAACGCCCGGATTTGAGACTTGCTTCAGCAACTCAAAATCCGGGGATTTTTATTGCAAACAGAGCATTGCGCCAGTATTCTGCTGAACGTTAAAAATACGGAGCAGCACTTCAATCAGTACCAGCCCGGGAATGAGTGTTGCCCTTCAGTTAATCACCAGCCGGTGAAGTATCGTTGAATGATCACCAAAGCCGGTGATCCTCTACCACGAAGTGGTAATTTTCCTGTAGTTTTCATTTTTTGGGGTCACCTTTTTTCAATAACTGTATAAACTTTATCAGAATGCCATATAAATGAAAAGACTATTCAAATTGTTGATCCGTACCATCGTGGCGATCGTCGGCTTCGTTTTACTTTATCTCTTATGCGCATGGCTGTTGTCACGCATTACGGTAAAGGCGGAAGACGGTCAATCTCCTGACGTGACCGTTTACCTGAAAACAAATGGAGTACATGCAGATATTGTGCTGCCGGTAAAAAATCAATTCAAAGACTGGAGTTCCGCAATCCCGTATGCAGACACTCGCAGCGGAGACAGCTCCGTCTCTTATCTCGCCTTTGGATGGGGCGACAAAGCGTTCTATCTCGAAACGCCGACATGGGCTGATCTGAAATTCAAAACAGCTTTCCGCGCCGCATTTGCCTTAAGCAGCACAGCAATGCACACCACATACTATCATAGTTTAACAGAAGATGAATCCTGCGTCAAAATAGCCATGGGTGCTGATCAATATAAACGATTGGTCAGATTCATTGAGAACGGTTTCGGGAAAGATAGCTCCGGGCAACCGATCGTCATTCCCACAGAAGCGCGCTATGGTCAGTATGATGCGTTCTATGAAGCCTCAGGCACTTACAGCCTTTTCCAAACCTGTAATACCTGGACCAATAAAGCGTTAAAAGCATCAGGACAAAAAGCCTGCTGGTGGACTCCTTTTGACAAAGGGATCTTTTATCAGTATCGAAAGAAATGATCATTCATTGCGCAGCGATTTTGCCGGCTTATCAATGCCGCCTTCAGAGAAGGCACATGCCAATCCTGTAATGCGTTCAAAGATGCCGGATTAGATCTTCGCCTTGTCAACGCAGTGTTCGTTTTCGAATAGAGTATTATCCTATATGCATCCATATCCCGTTATCTCACTGATCCTATTCAACAACCTCTCCTGTAAAATCGGGCGGAGAACTCAATCAGGAATTCTACCTTCCTGTTGTGATCGAGATCTTCCACGATATCCGCCGTCTTTATACGTTTCAGCAACCCTGTCCTGAGTTGGGAGATCTTGTCGACTTCTATTCAGAAACCTCCGATGAACATTCCCGGCATTGCGTCGGTAACCAGCCTTTTACTGTAAAGCTGTTTCCCAGTTACACTCCTACGATCTGGATCAATCTTGGCGCTCCGTATCATCTGCAAAATGGGAACCAGCTCCATTTTATTCCCGCAGATAAAGACATTCTGCTGTTAAGAGATCGTATTGTTGAAAGAAAGAACCTTCCGTCGGACAATATTTTCACGGTGAAATTCATGCCTGGTGCATTGGAGATCATCATGGGAATTTCCCAGCATAAACTGGTGAATGATGTGTTCGACGCAAGCCAGATCATTCCGGTTCAGCTCATAAAAAGAATGAAGAAGCTTGATTCTTTCGAACAGAGGTATCAGCTCCTGGAATTGTTTTTACTGGACCGTTTTATTCTCAATAAAGCCGAAACGAAATGGCTTACTCCGGTTTCACAAGCGGTGAATAACTTCATCAAATCCGGCATGCGTCTTCAAACGGAAGAACTGGCGCAACAGTTATTTGTTTCTCCGAAAACGTTCAACCGGTATTTCCACGCCGTTACAGGGGTTAACCCGAAAAGCTTTCTGGGAAGTATCAGGGCCAGGACGGCGCTGACTGCCTACAGGCAGAACCGTGAGCTATTCTCGGTATATGATTTCGGCTATTTTGATCCCGGGCATTTTTATAAAGACACGTTGCGCTTCACAGGTATGAAACTGTCTTCGATCCGGTGATTGTCCGTTTTTTACTTTTTTGAGCAACGGGCAGGCGCTTCCTTTGCGGTGAGAATTGTTGTTATGAAAAAGTTTGGCCTTTTACAATTTACCTTACTGTTTGCTCTCGCATCCTTTTCCCAGAATAACAGATCAGTTATAGAGATCACGGGTTGCCCTGTAAAAATCGGGCCCGGCGTTGTCGGCGTCTGCGGATCTCTTGTAGCGCCGGAAAACCGTAAAAAGCCCACGGGCAACAAAGTGAAAGTGCCCTTCATTTTTGTGCGCAAAGCCAATCGTTCCGCAACAAAGAACATCACGCTGTTCACCACCGGCGGACCGGGATACAGCACCGTCAGCAATATCGATAGCATAGGAGAAGGTTCCGGTTGGCTGGCATATGGCGGCTTCATCGCCTTCGATCAACGCGGATCAAAAAGATCAGTCCCCAACCTTGAATGCACGGGCATCACAGCTGCTATTCAGCGAAGCTATCGTGATGGGCTGAACCGCGACAGTCTTGTACGTATTGCAACTATTCATTGCAGGAAAGAATTTGGTTCGCGTGGTATCGACCTGTCTTCTTATACAACGATCGAAAGTGCAGCAGATATTAATGATCTGCGTATCGCTTTAGGAATCGACTCATTGAACCTTGTAGGCATTTCTTACAGCGGCGGATTGATGCTGACCGTAGCAAGAAATCATCCTGAAGCCGTACGAACACTGGTGTTAGGTTCTCCTTTACCTAGCTATGTTAATTATGAAGAACATGCATTGTTCAATATGAACGAGGCCCTGGAAAACTTCTTTGAGTACTGCAGGGAAGACACAGCTATCAACAAAGAGTATGGTGATCTGCGGGCAAAGTTCCGGCGCTATTTCACTGCGATAACGAGTAAACGATTCTCTATAAAATACTTCGATAAGCTAAAGCAGGACTCCATCTTTATAACATACGGAAAGGAAGAATTAATGGAAGTGATCCTTAACGGACTTTCAACCAGTGGTTTTAAATATCTGCCTAAGACCATGTCAGATATTATTGAGGGAAATCATGCTGCGCATGTAACCAGTATCCTGAACGGGATTTTTTCTGCTGAACAATATTTGTCGCACGGCATGCGCTATTCATTGTACTGTACAGAACAGATCGCCTATTCTGATCCGGCGTTGATCAAAAAACAATCCGAAGTATTACCCTGGCTTGCCGGGTTCCCGTTCAATAATGTGGATCATGAGATCTGTAAATGCTGGAATGTGAAACCAGCCTCTTCTGTTGCAAAAACGCCCGTTTACTCCTCTGTACCGGCATTGATCGCGGCGGGAGATATCGATCCGTGGTGTTCTCCCTTTTACAACAGGCTTATCAAACGCACAATGCCGAATGCACAATTACTTTTCTTCAAAAAGCGCGGCCATGTACCGGGATACGGGGCTGATGGGGTTGATTACCTGGGAGCATTCTTTGCAAACCCTCTTCAACCATTACAGGTAAAGTCTGCAACCGTTTGGAAAGAATAACTCCAAGACCGTTTAGTGAAGTGATCGTCCATCCAGTTTGATGGCCGGTGACGGATAGCCGTTGGCCGGGTGCCGTATTTAGTTTAAAGCTATTGGTGCTAACAGGTGTAGGATATGCGGATAATAAATCTTTGTATTTCGTTAATCGGCCATCGAAGGAACTTTCGGGGAGTTCCTTCACCCAATCTGCGATCGCCGGGCACCTTGTTCCCGTGTGATCACAAAGGATGACGATGTTCTTTGGTTATTTACTGGACCAGGCTTTATCTCCTTTTTTATACTCCATCGCTCCATCATATCTTCCGGGTACTGCTACATGGCGTAAGGCTTGTGTTGCTCCAACTTTAGAGGTGAAGAAGCCGATCATTACCAGTTGCTTCATCATTGTGAAATAATGCGGCTGCATTCTTTCCTTTTTAAATTGAAGATCTCCTTTTTCCTGTGCCTGCGTATACAGTTTGCTCTGCTCGGAATCAAATAAGGTTTTCTTTTTGCTATAGTCTTTTGCTTCTTTATCCAGTGAGATCAGCAATTGTTCACGTTGTTCTGTTGTCGCTTCAAGAAATGTTCTGCTGTGCATTTTTTTGCAGGCTTCATTCAATTCGCTGATCCCATTGCGGAAGGTCTGCTGATCATCTGCTTCGTAGCAATCGCGGATCATCACATTAATGAACTTACCAACTTCAGCGGCTTTGGCTCCCGGAGTGGCTGTGGCCGGTAATATTGTTTCTCCCACTTCGTCAAGAAAAGTTATCTCATCAGCAGTGAACGAGGCGAAAGCGGTGTTCCTTGCGGCATCATTACAGCCAGACAGCAGTAATTCACTTCCAATGAGGACACTGCCGGTGGCGAGAGCTACGAGTCTTAATAATTCTCTTCTGTTCATAATGTTAGAGATTACCTTTTTTTAATTCAGCAACGGCATGATCAGCTGCTCTTGCTGTCAATGCCATATACGTGAGTGAGGGGTTCACGCATGACCCCGATGTCATAGCTGCACCATCTGTCACAAATACGTTCATTGCATCCCAAACCTGGTTGTGTGCATTAAGTACCGATGTTTTTGGATCACGTCCCATACGGGCGGTGCCCATTTCATGGATACCCATTCCTGGCTGGTATTTTTCGTCAAGCTCCGCTTTTATCTTTTTTACGCCGGCGGCTTCCAGCATTTCGATCGCATCATTCATCATGTCTTTCCGCATGCGGCGTTCATTCTCTTTGATCTCGACGTCCATATCCAATACAGGAAGGCCCCATTTATCTTTCTTTTGCTTATGAAGCGTCACTTTGTTTTCATGATAGGGAAGCATTTCTCCGAAACCGCTGAGTCCCATTTTCCAGGAACCGGCTTCACAGGTGGCGTCTTTGAATGCTCCGCCGATGGTGAGTTCGGCCACATCATGTTTCCATCCTTCACGGCTCGCGCTGCCCTGGTATCCGAAGCCGCGGACATAATCGCGCTTATCATCGTATATGTTACGGTAACGCGGAACATAAATCCCCGTCGGTCTTCGTCCGAAAATGTATTTGTCTTCATAGCCTTCTACAAATCCGGATGCTCCGGCATTCAAGTGATGGTCCATCACATTATGTCCCAGTTCTCCGCTGCTGCTGCCCAGGCCGTCGGGCCAGATCTCAGTTGCCGAGTTCATCAGCACCCAGGTTGAATTCAACGCCGAAGCATTCAGAAAAATGATCTTCGCTTTATACTCGTATGTTTGATTTGTTTCTGCATCAAGCACCTCCACTCCTGTTGCCTTCTTTGTGTTCTTATCATACAAC
The DNA here is from genome assembly GCA_040509495.1 of Chitinophagaceae bacterium. Classification (GTDB taxonomy): domain Bacteria; phylum Bacteroidota; class Bacteroidia; order Chitinophagales; family Chitinophagaceae; genus Terrimonas_A. Next base: position 9,835 of record JBEVKW010000442.1, read on the forward strand.
ACCTGCTTTACGATGGAGAATGGGCGAAGGGTAAGATTTCCCGTAGCCATTGCAGCAGGAAGAGTAGCCGATTGTGTACTGAAGTAAGCACCGTAGGGACAACCTCGCCAGCATCTGTCGCGATACTGACAATTGACCCGCTTCTGTTGAGGCTTCGGTTGGGTAATATTTGCAGAACGCCCGATAAAGAAATGCCGTTTGCCTTCGAATTTTTCTTTGATGCGTTTTGCGACATCTTTTTCCACTATATTCATTTCCATTGCGGGAAGAAACTCTCCATCAGGCAACACGTCAAGACCTTGTTTGCTTCCCTGGATACCGGCAAACCTCTCCACATAACTATACCAGGGAGCAAGGTCGTTATAGCGGATAGGCCAGTCAACGCCGATGCCCTCTTTTTCATTCGCTTCAAAATCCCACTTGTTGAACCGGTAACTTTGACGGCCCCATGTCAGCGAACGCCCGCCAACGTGATACCCGCGAAACCACGCGAACGGCTTTGTTTCGGTATATGGCGACTCACTGTCTTTTACCCAGAAGTCAAGATTGGCTTCGTTCAATACATAGTCGCGACGGAGTACGGGATAATCTTTAAGCATCTGCACTGTCGGGCGATTTGTTCTGTGTTCAAACTCCCATACTTCTTTATTGGCATTTACATAATCTTTTACGTGTTCAACATTTCTTCCACGCTCAAGAAGTAATACCTTAAGACCTTTTTCGGTCAGTTCCTTTGCAGCCCATCCGCCGCTTATCCCGGAACCCACTACAATTGCGTCATACACATTATCTGCCATAATCGATGGTTTATTTAGCGCAAAACAAGATACGCTGATGTGGATCTTTTATACGTTAACAGATCGACAAAATACAGAATTATTTTTATTCCGGGTACGTTACCGGAAAATCTGGATAACGCCATTGTTCTACCCCGTTCTCCTTCCCTTATTTATATCCGCCGTAAAAAGCAAACAGGTATCGGCGCAAACGCCGGAAGAAAACACACCAGCTGTTTTGAATCTCTCTGTTTAATTTATACCTTACCCTTCATTTGTTTCAATATGAACTACCTGCAGTTTTTGCTACCCATACTGATTTGCGCCCAGCTTCAACAAACAACCGGCAAAGGTTTTTACTATTGCATTGATCATAAAGAAAAGAAGGTTTATTACAGCAATGGCGATGTTACCATCAAGAAAGGTCTCCAAAAAGATGAATTCTATCAGTACGGATTTATGAAACAGAAAGGATGGATCAACCGTAGCTGGGACGGACTTGAATATAAACTGATCCTTTATCCCAAAGCCGTTTTCCTCAAAAGCAGCCAGCAGTCGGCAGACAGCCTTTTCAACATTTTCCGGGGAAAAGGCTATACAAAGGAGCAAGTGCCGATGCCTTATCCGATGAAACCTTTCACCAATTATAAAAAAGACGGTACGAACTAATTCGCTGTGACTTTCCAGCCTTCGTTTAACAATGTCCTTCCGCGAGACGATTGGCGTAGAAGAAGCGCGGCGGTCGCGGCGAAGGATCAGACACATGAACATCACCGCGGACCTCGATCCGGGGATGTATTTCGCCGCGTCCGCTGCGTATCGCCGCGACCACCGCGTTCCTACGCCGATCAATCAGAAATCCTCTCCATTCTGCTTATCGGTTCCTCTACCGGAAACCGTACATTTGCGCATCTATAACAACAATCACATATGAAAAAAACCCCGTTTACAGAAAAGCACATCGCCCTTGGCGCCAAGATGGCTGAGTTCGCCGGTTACAACATGCCTATCTCTTATACAGGTATCAATGACGAACACGCTGCCGTCCGCAAGAATGCCGGAGTGTTTGATGTAAGCCACATGGGCGAATTCATTCTCAAGGGAGAGAATGCGCTTGACCTGATCCAGCGTGTTACCACAAACGATGCGGCCAAACTGAAAGCCGGACAGGCTCAATACAGTTCCCTGCCAAATAATAATGGCGGCCTGGTTGACGACCTGCTGGTTTACTGCATCGAGGAAAATAAAGTATACATGCTGGTGGTGAATGCCTCCAATATTGAAAAAGACTGGAACTGGATCAGCGAGCACAACACAAAGAATGTTGAAATGCATAACGTTTCTGATAAAACCGGCTTGCTGGCGATCCAGGGACCAAACGCAACCAGCATTCTGCAGCCCCTGACAGACATCGACATTATGAATATGAAGTATTACACCTTTGCGAAAGGCAAATTTGCAGGTGTCGATAATGTGCTGATCAGCGCAACCGGTTATACCGGAGCGGGTGGTGTAGAGATCTATTTTGAAGACAAGGATGACTGCGCCGAAAAGATCTGGAACGCGATCTTTGAAGTGGGTGATGCACAGGGGATCAAACCAGTTGGCCTCGGCGCCAGAGACACCCTTCGCCTTGAAATGGGTTACTGCCTTTACGGAAATGATATTGACGATGCCACTTCTCCGATTGAAGCCGGCTTAAGCTGGATCACCAAATTCACCAAAGAATTCCCTTCCAAAGAACTTTTTGCCGGGCAAAAAGCAAAAGGAGTGGAAAAAAAGCTGGTGGGTTTTGAAATGATCGATAAAGGAATTCCACGCCATGGCTATGAGATCAAGGATTTCCAGGGAGCAACCATCGGTGTGGTCACTTCCGGAACCCAATCTCCAAGCCTGGGTAAAGCCATCGGCCTTGGCTACGTAAGCACTGCTTATGCGGCGATCGACTCAGACATTTATATCAAAGTGAGAGACAAACTCCTGCAGGCAAAGGTTTCCAAAATACCTTTTGTATAAATAAACTCTGGTGGGATTTTTGCGGAATACGGACGGCTTTGGCCGTCCGTATTGCTTCTGCCGAAGCCTGGATGCAGGCGGAATGCCGCGAAGTCAGTTTATGAAACGTTCTTCGTATCGCCTGATCAGCCTGCCGGAAAACGCCATCCTAATGCAAAACCAAACTCTGTAAAGCGACTATGCCTACCATCCACCTGACTACTTTTGTTGCCGCCCCGGTAGAAAGAGTATTTGATCTCGCCCGCAGCATTGATCTGCACAAACAATCCATGACCAAACATAAAGAAGAAGCTGTTGCCGGTGTCCGCTTCGGATTGATCGAAAAAGACGAAACCGTTACCTGGAAAGCACGGCATTTATTCAAAGACCGTATTCTTAAAACCCGCATTACAGAAATGAAGAAACCGGAAATGTTCACCGACGAACAGGCGGAGGGAGACTTCAAACTGCTAAAGCATGAACACCACTTCAAACCCTGTGATAACGGGACCATCATGATCGATATAATCAATTTTGAATCTCCCTACGGAGCTGTTGGCAAAGGATTCAATAAGGTCTATCTCACCAAATACATGAAAAAGCTGATCGAGCAGCGGAACCTGGTGATCAAAAAGTTTGCGGAAGGGAACGACTGGAAAAAGCTCCTGGAACGCTAATGCTCACACGAACATATTACAGTCGCTGCAATGCTGCGTTAGGCCTTTACTCACTCACATTCAATCAATCACTTCATCGTATCCACAACTAACCGGCCTTCGCGGTAAACAGGCAATATGTTTGCGCCATCTTCGGTGAGACAGAATTTAATATCGTCGATCAGCCCGAATCTTTCCACCAGGCGGTGGTAGTGTGTGAGTTTCGTTGCAAAACCCATTAGGTTGTTCTTGTGTTTGTTATACATTGTCTCCGCCATCAGTGAGCTATCGCAATGGATCTCGAAATGCTTTTTGATCCGGCTGATCACTGCACCGGCGAACAAAGTGTCTTCCAGGTTGAACCGGTCTTTCCAGCCGGCACATCCCAGTACGACATTTTTATTTTGCGCAAGCAGGAATTCGCAAACGGCTGAAAGGTTTGGAAAAGAACCGGACACAATGGTGTCTGCGCCTCTTTCCAGCGCCATGTGAAGAAGCCTTGTTCCATTGGTTGTAGTAAGAACCAGCGTACGGCCACCGATAAACTCGCGATTATATTCTAATGGAGAATTGCCATGAGCAAGACCTTCGGCAATTTGCCCGTCACGCTCGCCTGCGGCAATGCCATCGATATTCCGGCTGATCTCGATCGCCTTGGGCACCGAATCAACAGGAATTACACATTTAGCGCCGTTATAAAGGGCTGAAGATATGGTAGATGTGGCACGAAACACATCAATGATCACCACCACGCTATTACTCAGATCATACAAATGCAAAAGGGCTGGCGACAGTGACGTATGCAAAGTTGGCTTACTGCTCATAAATTTTTTCAGGCCGCAAAGGTACGGATTTCAACGTTGGGAATGGCTCCTGTTTGTTCAATGGCCAACGAAGAGAAGATGGCCGATGGCCGAATTTCGTGAGTTGTTAACTTAACCCAATCCATCGATAGCGTTTGTTAGAAGAATAATATTCCGCTCCGCTATCAGGGTCGGCCATCGATCATCGATCATTGGCCATCGCTTCCCTCTGGGCAAACCTTCTAAGATACCTCTTTTCCACCTCCAAAAATTATTTTTTATTTATGCGTTTTTGCAAGGAAATCCGGCTCACATTCCTTTAGATTTGCCGATTGCCCTCGCATGAAAAAATTGGGCAATAGCCTCACAGTCTAAGCCTCCGGCACTGTGCCCGGCTTATTGTTAACCGGAAATTGAACTATGGCATTACCTCATTTGCTCAAGTATGTTTACACCCATGGTACGGATGAAGTGATCCGCCGCGGTAAAAAAATCCACGCGATCGGATTTGTAGAACTGATAGAATATGATGATCTTTTCGGCTCTGCCGTATTCCGTGTAAAAGACGATAGCTACTCCACCTTCTATAAGGTCTATATTCAGAAGTTCAAAGACCCGAAAGGTCTTTCACTGCGTTGCAGCTGCCCCTATAATATCGGAGACATCTGCCGCCACGAAACAGCATCCCTGTTCCAGCTGCAGGAAATGATAGATAAAGGACACCTGCAGGCGGAAGAAGTTGAATACGACCAACGCCACACAGTGGCAAAAATGAAGTCCATCGAACTTAAAACCCTTCGACTTCTTTCTTCCCCCACTGTATTTTCTGATGCTGAAACATATCTGCGCACACAAAAAGCAACGATCGAACTTGCAGAAAATGAAACCGTCAAAGCAGCCGTGCCTTTAGATGGTCAGATATATAAAGTACTGATCCGCAAAAACGAGGAAAGGAATTTTGACACAAGTTGTGACTACCAGGATACAGAACATCCGCTCTGCCTTCCCAAAGTGATCGTATTTCTGCAGTTGCTCAATGCTTTTGGTGCGAACTACTTTGATAGTATCCGTAACTGGGATAAAGAAAAAAACAAATTACTCGAAGCCTATGGCTATTCTCTCTCAGATGATCTGAAAGGAAAATTTGAGTTTGTATATAAGGAAGGCAAACCCTTCCTCCGTGTGCTGGATACAACCATCAAGCGCGTAGCAACAGTTGCAGCTCCCGTCAAACCCGTTCTGCTTCCGCAGAAAGAAAAGGAGATTGAAATTCCGGAAGAGGAAGAACCGCAAAAATCAAGACCGTCACAACGTCTCGGTGTAATATTCAACCTGAATAAGAAGAACTATCCCTATTTCACGATCGATGCGGTGATAGGCGAATCCAACGCCGCCGCCGATGGCTTTGCAGGAAAAGTAGAAAAACCTGATATCAGCCGGTATATCGACACAGACAAATTATCAGAAGAAGATAAGCAGGTGCTCACGCTCCTGCGCAAATTGCAGGAAGCGGAGATCAATAAATATATCAGCCGCAATTCTCCTTTCTCCGGCATCTGGGAAAACATCATTCACCAGGAAGATGATGACATTCCTGCTGAAACAAAAGAACTGATGGCCGAATACCTGTTTCCAAGGCTGAAAAAGCTCTGCACGGAACAGGCAGAGAATACGCTCTTTTTTGTGCTGGACGAAGGCAAAGCGTTTAAGTCTGCCAACCTCACTCCTCTCCAGGTGTCTTCAGATGAAGCCAAGCCGCACTTTATCATCAAGAAGAACGGAAAATACACCGTTCAGTGCCGTGTTCAGGCAGGAAGTATGGAGTATGACCTTGGTGAGAACGAAACGCAAAGCCCGCTCTTTTTCCTGTATAACTATCAGTTATTTCTCTGGAAAAGCAATGAAGTAGTTCATCTCGCAGAAAAATTTCTCCCTTCCGGTAAAATGGACGTCGCCGAAGATGATTGGGAGAAAACGATGCAGGAAATGATCCTTCCGCTTGCAAAGGAACACAAAGTTGATTTCGATAAAACGCTCATCAAAGAAATAAAAGACGGAGAACCGGAGGTAAAACTATTTCTGCTTGAAAAGGGCGACTACCTGATCTTCCAGCCTTCTTTCTCTTATAAAGGATACGAAACAAAGGCGAAAGACAGGGATGAGATCGTAGTACCGCAAGGAGATAAGTTGCTCATCGTACACCGCAACCGGGAAGCAGAAAGCGTGTTCATTGGAAAACTGCAGAACCTTCATTCTAACTTTATCATGAATGAAGAAAATGGCTCGCTGGCGCTGAAAGGTTCTGATGTTCTTAAAAATAACTGGTTCTTCCTTTTCGTGGATGCAATGAGGGAAATGAAGACGCCGGTGTTTGGTTTCGAAGCATTGAAGAATTTCCGTTTCAATACAGCCAAACCTCAGACCAAGATCTTCATCAGCAGCAATACCGATTGGTTTGACGCCAAAGTGGATATCGTCTTTGGAGATCAGAAAGTAACCGTCGCAGAAGTGAAACGCGCGCTGGCCAATAAACAGCAGTTCGTTCAGCTTAATGACGGAACGCTTGGAATTCTGCCGGAAGAATGGTTGAAAAAGTATTCCCTGTTATTCCGCGTTGGTGAAGGCAATTCGAATAACCTCAAGCTTTCACGCTATCACTTAAGTGTGGTAGATGAATTATATGAAAATCGTGATGAAGAAGAACTGGTTGTTCAACTGGAAGAAAAATACGAGAACCTCCGGCAGTTCAACCAGATAAAAGAAGTAGCGCCGCCACAACATTTACAGCCGATCCTCCGGCCCTACCAGGCAGCAGGTTTCCAGTGGCTGAATTACCTTCGCGAGATCAAATGGGGCGGTATCCTGGCAGATGACATGGGTTTGGGTAAAACGGTTCAGGCGCTTTCCTTTCTCGAGCATCGCCGGGTAGAGGAAGGTGGTATCAAAGCGCTGGTTGTTTGTCCAACCACCCTGATCTATAACTGGGAAAGTGAGATCCGCAAATTCACACCGGAACTCACCTACCGGATTCATCACGGTGCTACGCGTACACGTACCCGTGAGGAGATCATGGATCATGACGTAACGATCACCACATATGGAACACTCCGGAGCGACATCAAGCTGCTCATGAGTGTAAATCTCGATTATGTGGTACTTGACGAAAGCCAGGCGATCAAAAATCCTTCCAGTAAGGTTACCAAAGCCGCCTGCCTCCTGAATGCAAAGCATCGCATTTGCATGAGTGGTACGCCGCTGCAGAATAATACGTTCGACATCTTTGCACAAATGCATTTCCTTAACCCGGGAATGCTGGGTACAATGGAGTTCTTCCGCCAGGAATTTGCCATACCCATCGATAAGTTTGGTGAACAGGACAGGAAAGAACACCTGAAAAAGATCCTCTATCCCTTTATTCTCCGGAGAACAAAGGAACAGGTAGCGAAAGACCTTCCGGAGAAACAGGAAATGATCCTCTGGTGTGAAATGGAAGACGAACAAAGAAAGATCTATGACGCGTACCGGAACGATTTCCGCGACAGGATTCTCGGTACCATCCAGGAGCAGGGAATTCAGCGATCGCAGCTGACCATCCTCCAGGGCCTGATGAAGCTTCGCCAGATCTGCGATTCGCCGGCAATCCTCAATGAAGAAGAGAAGTTTGATAATCACTCGATAAAACTCGAAGAACTTGGAAGGGAGATCACAGAAAACATCAGCAACCACAAGGCGCTGGTTTTCTCTCAGTTCCTTGGAATGCTGGCCCTGATCAAAGGAAAACTGGACGAGCTCGGCGTTAAGTACGAGTACTTTGACGGAAGCACCTCCGCTCCCGACAGGGAAAAAGCTATCCAGAGCTTCCAGAATGATGACTCTGTTCGCGTATTCCTGATCTCACTGAAAGCCGGTGGTGTTGGTCTTAACCTCACCGCAGCCGACTATGTATATATCGTTGACCCGTGGTGGAACCCCGCAGTGGAGCAACAAGCCATCGACCGGACTCACCGTATTGGCCAGACAAAAAACATTTTCGCATACCGGATGATCTGCCGCGATACGATCGAGGATAAGATCCTGCAACTTCAGGACAAGAAACGGGCGCTTGCCAAAGACCTCATCGCAGATGATACTTCATTTGTGAAGAGCCTGACAAGGGAAGACGTCGAGTACCTGTTCAGTTAAGTAAAAAGTCAAAAGTAAAAATTACAGCCCCCTGCCAGCAAATGCCAACGCTGCAGGGGGCATTCTTTTTACTTTTGACTTTTTACTTTGACCATCCGCCGAGACATTTCACCCGTTCATCCGGTTTTGAGATTTTCCGGGCATTGGCTACGCAGGTTACATCAAACACTTACGTCTAACTTCGTACAAGCTTATAACTGATTATGAGAAAAATTCTAGCACTCCTTTTTGTATGCCTTTTTGGCTACTTCGCTCAAGCCCAGAAAGCAGATGGCAGCATCTCCGGCAAATTGATGGACACCACCAACAAAAAACCAATCGCCGACGCTACCATTTCACTTTTACAGGCAAAAGACTCTTCACTCGTCACCTTTACGCTTTCGAACAAGCAGGGACAATTTGAGATCAAAGGCCTCGCGGCAGGCAACTACCGCCTGATCATCACACACCAGGAATACACAGAGATCAGGCAAAACGTATCGCTTACAGAAGAAAAGAAGCAGTTGAATGTAGGAGAGATCGCGTCTACCAACAACTTCAAGGAAATGACCGGGGTGGTTGTGACCAATGAAGCGCCAATTGTGGTTAAAAATGATACTATTCAATTCAATGCCAGCGGGTTCAGAACACAACCCAATGCGACAGCAGAAGACTTCCTTAAAAAGCTCCCTGGAATGGAAGTTGATAAAGAAGGGAATGTAAAGTCGCAGGGTGAAACCGTTCAGAAAGTATATGTAGATGGCAAAGAGTTCTTTGGAAATGATCCCAAGCTCGCTACCAAGAACATCACCGCCGACATGATCGAGAGCGTGCAGGTATTTGACGATATGAGCGACCAGGCAAAGTTTACCAAGATCGATGACGGAAGCCGGGCAAAAACGCTCAACATCAAACTGAAGAAAGACCGCAATAAGGGTTATTTCGGACGGGCAACAGCAGCTTATGGCAGCAACGATCGGTATGAAGGAAACGTGAGTGTGAACAAGTTCAACGGTAATCAACGCATTTCATTTTTGTTCAACGCCAATAATATCAATAAACAGGGCTTCTCGTTTTCAGATATCATCAGCTCCATGGGGGGATTCAGTGGCTTTGGCGGAGGCGGAGGCATGGGTGGAGGTATGATGGGCGGCGGCGGCGGTATGCAGATCCGTGGCGGAGGTGGTGGCGGAGCTATCGGCTCATTCAGCACCGGCGGCGGTAGCACCGGACTCATCAAGTCTTTATCTACCGGCCTTAACTACACTGACCAATGGAGCAGCAAAATGAAAGTGACCGGCAGTTACTTCTTTTCCAATTCAGATAACCGCCAGGAACAAAGCACTCTTCGCAGGACAACGTATGGAGATTCGATCGTGATCCGTGACCGCCAGACAATGTCTACCAGCAAAAACCAGAACCATCGTTTCAATCTCCGCTTCGAATACGAGATCGACTCCATGAACTCTATTCTGTATACACCTTCTATCACCCAACAACATTCGGAAAGCTACTCGTTTGACACCTCCTCCTCTATTACACAACAACCAGGAAAAGAATTTCTCGGTGTGGTTGGCAGAACAAACAACGAAAACAACCGGGATGGCTTCAACTGGAATAACAACCTTCTTTTCCGTCATAAATTCGGTAAAACAGGCAGAACGATCACGCTCGGCTGGAACAACACATTTGGTAACAGCGATGCAAATGGCCTGACCATTTCCAATAACACGTTTTACCAGGAAAATGGCTCGCTGAACAGATCCATCGATCAGAACCAGCGCACATTCCAGAAAACAAACACGAACAATAACGCATTCAGTACATCCTATACAGAACCTTTCGGATTGAACAAATTGCTGGAGCTTAATTACCGGTACACCCGGAACGTAGGCACTTCCGACCGTGAAGCCTATAACTACGACGCGGCTTCTGGAAAATATGAAACACCGAACCTGTTGCTGACAAACAACTTCAAAAATATCTTTGAAGGCCATCGCGTGGGAGCCAACTTCAGAGTGCAGAAACCGAAGTATAACTACCAGTTCGGACTGGGAGTTGAAAGATCTTCTCTCGAAAGCCAGAGTTACCAGGCAAGTACACAAAAAGATTCCGTCAACAAAGCCAGCTATACAAACCTGTTCCCTACTGCAAACTTCAACTTCACACCAACCAAGAGCAAGAACCTGAGATTTGCGTATAACGGCCGGACCAATCAGCCAAGCCTTTCTCAACTGCAGAACGTACGCGATGTTACAGATACACTGAACATCATTATCGGCAACCCTTTCCTGAAACAGGAGTTCAATCATAATTTCACGATAGGTTACAACAGCTTCAACATTATGACCTTCCGGCTGATTGCCGCGAACCTGAGCTTCTCTACAACGCAGAACAAGATCGTTAACAGCATCAGTGTAAACCAGGGTCAGCAGATCACCGAATACTTAAACCTTGACGGGTATTATCGTGGAAGCGCATTTATTACACTGGGCCTGCCATTCAAGAACCCAAAATGGAAAGGATCGAGCCTGAACTTCAGCAATAATACCTCTTATACACAAGACGTGAGTATGATCCAGGTTGGCAACGGAAAAGTGAAGAACTTTACAAGAACCTTCATGGTATCACAGGGCGCTGGTGTTAACCTGAATAAACCAAAGTATGATCTCGGCCTTCGCTTGAACCTTGCGTACAACGACGTGAAGTATACTGAAAGCAAAACACTGAATGAAGATTATCTTACGCAGACTTATTCGGTGGATGCTTCTTATAACCTGCCATTCAGCTTCATCCTGGCTACAGATTTCAACTACCTTATCAATACAGGACGTGCTGAAGGTTATAACCAAAGTATTCCCCTGTGGAATGCAAGCCTGAGAAAACAGATCTTCAAAAAGAAAAATGGGGAACTTCGGTTTTCTGTGAATGATATCCTGAATCAGAACCAAAGCATTCTCCGTACAGCAACAGCTAACTATGTAGAAGATACCAGAAGCATGGTACTGCGCCGTTACTTCATGGTGAGCTTCCTGTTCAATCT
>JBEVKW010000443.1:0-3350 GCA_040509495.1 Chitinophagaceae bacterium
AAATTCATCCAGTTCGGCTCTCCGCTTGATGAAACAGGGAAACGCATTCCGATCGACTGGAAAGCATATCCTGATAATGTGAAAGACTTTTACATTACCGGCCGTACACTCATGAATGGCATTGCCGTACAGAAGTCGGGCGATATCGGCAACTTCAGAATTTCTTATAATAACTATAATCAAACAGGCATAATGCCTAACACGGAGCTGAACCGTCACCAGTTCAATTCCAATACAACGGTGAATGTTTCCTCCAAACTCAGCATCAGCGCCAACATAAACTATGTTCATAGCAATAGCGATAACCTGCCGGTGATCGGATACGGCGGCGCCTCTCCTACCTACAACTTTATCTGGACGGAAAGAAATGCAACGATGGATTGGTTCCGTGACTACTGGATCAAAGGACAGGAAGGCATCAAACAGCATTACTATTTCACCTGGGGCGATAACCCACACATGACCATGTATGAACAATTGAACAGTCTGAAAAGAAACCGTGTGTTTGGAAATGCATTTGTGAACTACTCGATCTTGCCGGAACTGACGTTGATGTTCAGAACAGGTATCGATTACTCAGGTGAAGCCCGTGCATCACAACGTCCTGTTGGCTCCGTTGTTGCGATCAATGGTCTGTACAGACGCCAGGATCTCTCCTATTTCGAACGCAACTCTGATTTCCTGCTTTCTTATACCGCTCCTAAAAAAGGAATGTTGCATCTGTCAGCTTCCGTTGGCGGAAACAATCTGCAGATCAACACAGGAAGCAATACAGTAACAGCCAACGGACTTGTAATACCCAGCGTATACAATCTTGGTAATGCATCCGGCAGACCGATCGTAGATGAGCTTAATACAGTGAAGAGAGTGAACAGCCTTTACGGCGTTGCCGATGTTGACTATGACAATAAACTTTTCCTGCAATTAACGGCGCGTAATGACTGGTCGACAACGCTCCCTAAATCGAATAATTCCTACTTCTACCCTTCTGTTTCCTTAAGCGGGTTGATGACAGAGATATTTGGTTTGAAGTCAGACATGGTGAACTACTGGAAATTGCGCGGCTCTTTTGCACAGGTGGGCAACGATACCGATCCTTACCAGACAAGTGCGTATTATGAATACAGTACACTGCCGGGTTATGTAGGTCTGCCAGCAGTAATACCGAATACGGATCTGAAACCAGAGATCACGAGTTCAGTTGAAATTGGTACAGAATTGAAATTGTTCCGCAACAAGGTGAGTGTTGACTTTACCTATTACGCAGCATCCAGCCGCAACCAGATCCTGAGAAGTCCATTATCTACCGCAACAGGTTTCGGATCAAAAGTGATGAACGCCGGAAAGATCAATAATAAGGGCTGGGAAGCCGTACTCGGGATCACACCCGTGAAAGGCAAATTCACCTGGGATGTATCACTGACTGCATCAGCCAACCGCAGCAAAGTGGTTGAACTGGCAGACGGTGTAGAAAGCTATGTGATAGCAAGCGCGCAGGGCGCAACGATCGAAGCACGTGTCGGCGGAAGAATGGGCGACATATACGGTGTAGGTCTTTTAAGAAATGACGAAGGGAAAGTTGTTTATAAAGGTGGCGTTCCTGTATTCACCAGCAATACGATCAGGCTTGGTAACTACAATCCTGACCTGATCGCAGGCATCCGCAATAGTTTCAGCTACAAAGACTGGACGTTTGGCTTTTTGTTTGACGGAAAATTCGGCGGTAAGATCTACTCCTTCACTTATGTTACAGGAACAGAAGCGGGAAGTTTAGCCAATACATTGCCCGGGCGTGAAGAAGGTATCGTTGGTGATGGCGTTGTATTAAATGCAGACGGTTCTTATTCTCCGAATACAGAAAGAGTGTCCGCGTACACGTATTACAGGGGATATTACAAACGCCCGAACGTTGAATCAAGCACATTCGATGCTACCTACGTTAAACTCCGCGAACTGATGCTTGGTTATCGCATCCCCGCCAGAGTGCTGAAGAACAGCTGGATCCAGTCGGCACAGTTCAGTCTGACAGGGCGCAACCTGCTGCTGTTCACAAAAGTCCCCAACATTGACCCTGAAACATCTTTTGTATCCGGCGGCACTGTCGTACCCGGAATAGAAAATGCGCAGATCCCTTCTACCAGGAGCATTGGCGTTGATCTTAAAATCACCTTCTAAAAAAAAGAACATGCGAAATATATTTATCGTTACAGCATTGCTGCTGGCAGGATTAACAGCCTGCAAAAAGGTGGATAATGTAAATCCAAACGTGCCGGTAGTCGTCAACCCGGGCGTTGTATTAACAAAGGTTATTTACAACGTATCAAATACATTGGTGAATAATGCTTTCGAACTGAATAATGAGTTGATCCAGTATACCTGTATGAACAATACCTTCACGGAAGTACAACGGTTCAAACTACTTCCGGCGAATTCAAACGGGATCTGGAATATGTATAACCGTCTTCGTGATCTGGATGATATCATTGCAATGAGTGAGAAAGCAGAGGGACTGACCAATTACAAAGCGATCGCAAGATTGCTGAAGACTTATATCTTCTCCGTGATCACAGATGTATATGGCGATATTCCGTACACAGACGCAGGCAAAGGCGCTTCCAACACACTGTTCACCCCAAAGTACGATAAACAGGAAGACGTTTATAAAAGCATGCTCGAAGAATTAAAAGATGCAGCCGCTTCTATCAACACATCCGCCACGCTTACATTCGGGGGAGATCCGGTATTCAAAGGAACAATGTCCAAATGGGTACGATTCGCCAACAGCCTTCGCCTAAGATTGCTGATGAGAGCTTCTGCAAAAATGCCTGCTGCCATCACAGAGATCAGAGCAATGCTGGCTTCGCCTCAGCAATATCCTTTGATGCAAAGTAATGATGACAACTTTGTATACAAATACAGCGGCAGTCTTCCTGATGTATATCCACTGGCGCCAAATTATGTCCGCGACTTTGATTTCAAATACAAATCTGTGAGTGCATTTATCGTTGATTCATTGAAGAAATTCAATGACAGCCGCTTGTTCCAGTTTGCCAGGCCAACCAATGCGTCAGCAGGAACAGCCAACCCGCAATACGTTGGCTTACCGAATTCATTACCGGTAACAGAGTCGGCGAACTACAATGGAGGTTATAACTATCAGTCATATCTCGGCACCCGTTTTCAATCCAATACAGAACCCGCGATCTGGATCACCTGGGCCGAGGTATTATTCCTGAAAGCGGAAGCGGCGCAGAAAGGCTATTCTTCTGAGAATGCGACAGACCTGTACAATGCAGCGATCAAAGCCTCTTTCGAATATTGGGGAGCGCCGTTTCAAACCAGTTACCTGG
>JBEVKW010000444.1:0-3525 GCA_040509495.1 Chitinophagaceae bacterium
GAGAGCGCGGCGAAAATACAAGATGTGCTATTGCTGCGTCCGCTGCGTATCGCCGCGGTTCGCCGCGATACTCCTACGCCAGGCAAACCTTAACTTGATGTGTAGTGAAGTACGCACGGGGCTGCTAAACTAACGACATTGGATTAAGATCGTGGGTAAGGGAAAGTTCGATAGTGCCCTAATAGCAGAGATTCATCTCACGGCCAGTCCGCCCACGATCTCACCCTTGTATAACTACGCTTCTTCAGCTAATGTGATCAAAGAAGCGGAAGAAAGCCTGAAACGCCTGCTAACTGCAACGCCCGCGCGACAGATCTGGCACTTGGCCCGAGTTGGAAAAGACTATTGAAATTGCGCAGTGCCGGTTACTTCTGTATTGCTCTGTGTAAGATACTTCGTTCTGAAGCCTGACGGCGATTCGCCTGTTTTGACAACGAACTGCCGGCTGAAATATGCCGGGTCTTCATATCCCAGTTCATACGCGATCTCCTTTGCGGTCATGGAAGTATGTACCAGCAGCCTTTTCGCTTCGAGAATGATGCGGTTCTTGATCACTTCGTTGGGTTGTGGCAAATTCATTCGTTTGAACCGGTGTGTTAGTGTTTTAGGCGCTATCAGCAAAAGGTCGGCATAGTCTGCTACTGTATGCTTCTCCTTGTAATGCTCTTCCACTAATCGTGTAAACTGCCGGAACGTATCGGGGTCGTTATGGGGGTTTGTCAGTACACCATCCAGGTGCTGCTGTTTCCATAGCCGGGTAGATTTGATAAGCAGTTGTTTCAGGTATGTGCGGAGCATTTCTTCCTGCGAGGAGTCTTTCCAGCTGAACTCACTTTCCATTTGCATGAAAAGCTGATTGATAAAGGCTGCTTCCTCCGTCGGTATGGCTGTCATCGGCATATTATTGATGTTGTTGAACAACAACCCGTCGCAGGCCACCTCGCCATCATGTATCTGGATACAATAGAAATCACGATTATAATAGATGAAATGACCGGGCTCTGCGCAAAGTTCTTCGATGCTGAGGACCTGGTTTGGACTGATAAAAAAAAGAGTTGGACCTTCTGTGTGATAATTACTGAAGTCCACCTTCACTTTACAACCCTGCGGTAGATACAATGCCTTGATGTAAGGTTTGTACATGTCTGAATTGATCAGGTCCAGGCTATCGTTGTTTACCTGGATCAGTCCTATGGTTTTAAGGCTGACGTCAAAGATGTTTTGCTTCATGATGTTGTCGTGGTTATAGAACGGTCAGGCAGGGATGCCGGTGTTTCAGTCCCTAAATATACGGACCTGCTGATTTATCTCATCATTGCTGTTTGCTAAAAGTAAAATTGGCGTAGGATTTCCGCGGATCACGCAGATTTCATTTCTTACCATTTTGAAGATGTTTCCGTGAAGGTGCAGGCCTTCAGGTGATTTCGCGGATGACGCAGATCAGAGCCTGAAAGCACAATGTTATCAACGTCATCTGCGCAATGGATAAAGCAGGTCTCAATTGTCAAATATGTTTTAAAATTAGTAATGCTATATCTGCGCGATCCGCGGGAACCTACGCCAGGCAAATGCTGAACTGACGAGTATCATCCCGTTGTCTTCAATGATTGAATAAGCCCGATCGCCGCTTTCCCTTTATGCGTTCTGCCTTCATCAAAACGACAGCGGTTTCAGAAAACATTCCGCGTAGGAAAGTATGTCATGGTTGTTTTGAGCTTCAACCAGATCAGCTACTGCTTTGTCTAAATTCATAGTTGTAATATTTGAATGGAAATGTTCGAGCTCTGTGAGATCCTTTCCGTCATTCGGATGGCAGCATCTGTGATGATCCATCCCGGAGAAAACCGTTAGCACTCGCACGCTTCGCACGCCTCCGGCAGACGTTTGGGGATCGCTTTGCCCGCTCCTTTGGTACGGCCGCTTACGAGGGCGATCCTGCCGGACAACTCGTTATTGAAATGAAATGCCTGTTCCATCTGTATTTGTTTTGTACAAATTTCGACAGTACATGAACAGCTAACAAGTACGGGCTTACGATTCATATAGGGATAAATTTATCCCTATTGGTCACTTCGGGCAGCAATTTTATATTTGCACCTATGTATGAAAGAAAGGTTTTGCCATATCTCAATTGCGGACTCGACCTGGTAGGAGAAGTGCTTTATGGTAAGTGGAAGATCAGGATACTGTGGTTCATTTATCAGGGACATAAAAGGCCGAGTGAGCTTCAGCGTAAAATTCCCGATGTATCCCGGAGGGTGTTGAATATCCAGTTGAAAGAGCTGGAAGATCACGAATTGGTCAAGAGAACGATCTACCCGGTGATGCCTCCGAAAGTGGAATATGATCTTACTGATTTTGGTAAAACATTGATTCCTGTTATTCAGACGATCGGGCTTTGGGGTGATGAACATGAGGGGCATTTGAAAAGAGTGATCCTGAAACAATTTCCTGTCAGCGGCATTAAGGATCAAGATTAATTCAGGCCCCCGCTGATTACGCCGATTTTTACGCTTACTATCGCTAAGCCCCTGTGTAAACAATTAACATTCTTGCCATTTCACCATTGCTGATTACCTGGATCAGATCATTGAATAGAAAGCCATTTGCGGAATCAGCGGAAACCTACGACAACAACGTAAATCATGTGCTACACAGCAGCTAAATGAGCAGGTCCCGGCTCGGCTTTTTCTGAAAGAAACAATTGAATGAAACCAGTCCGGCCGGGATGACTATAACTCCGTAAATCTACGATCTATTTACCCCTAACAAATTTCTCCAGCTCTGTATTGAACTTATCCATTTCTTCAAAGAAGAGTGCGTGTCCGCTGTTTTCGAATCTGACGATATAAGAGTTTTTGATCCCTTTGTTCAGTTCTTCCGCAAAGGCAAAGGGAATCAGTTTGTCTTTGGTGCCCTGGAATATTGCAACAGGAATATTGATCTTAGAGAGTTCCGGACGCAGATCCAGATCGCGTAAAGCGGTGATGGATTGTGTGATCGCAAACGGAGATGCTTCGAGGTTGATATTCTCCAACCATTTTTCTACATTCTTTGAGAGGCTTGTGCCTTGTGCTGCAAAATCAGCGCCGAATCCGGCAATGAGATCCTGCCTGTTGGTTGTGGTGGCTTTTATTAAAGCGGCTGCGTCGGCCGGTGCTACACCATGGGGAGAGCCTTCTCTTTTTGTCCATGAAGGAGCTGCTGCTGCGAACAAAGCGAGTTTGCTGATATGCGCAGAGTTGTATTTTGTGATGTAGTGAAGAACTACGGCGCCGCCCATTGAAAAGCCACCCAGCACAGCATCCTTTATCTTCAGTTTTTCAAGCACTACTTTGATGTCATCAGAAAAAACATCAAAGTTGTATTTGCCATAGGGCTTATCTGATTTCCCAAAACCGCGGAGACTGATGCCGATCACCCTGAATCCTTTTTGCTCGAAGTACTGGTATTGATATTCATACATAGCATCGCTAAGCGGCCAGCCATGAATGAGCACGATCGGTTGACCATTGCCCAGGTCGG
>JBEVKW010000445.1:0-8775 GCA_040509495.1 Chitinophagaceae bacterium
CCGCGTTCCTCCTACGCCAGACTAATTAAAACATCTTCGGTCTCCTCCATTTTCGCTTCGGCCCCGATTAATTCCGGTTGGGTCGCTTTTGGTCGCCTGGTCAGCTGTTTTTTATGTTTTTTTGCGCCCTGAAATGTAATTACAGATATGGCAAAAAAAACTCAAACCAACATCAGCCTGCCCGCCACTTTCTTCTCGCTGGCAATCATTTTAATAATGTCTTCCTGCGGCGGAGGTCAGCAGCCCGGTCCGCAGTTGGCCCCGACAGATGTTGACTTTCTGACACTCGCTTCCGGCGAAGCAAGTGTTGAAAAGAAATATCCCGGAGCAGTTGAAGGAACCGTGAATGTAGACATCAAAGCACAGGTAAGCGGTTATCTCGATCAGATCTATGTCAAAGAAGGCGATTATGTACAAAAGGGACAATCACTGTTCCGCATCAAAGGCGATGTGTTCAATGAACAGGTGCATAACAGCGAAGCAGCATTGAAAGCCGCCATCGCTGCGCAGGCCAATGCCCAGCTGGAGATCGAGAAAGTAAAGCCACTGGTGGAAGGTAAAGTCATGTCTGAAATGCAGCTTAAAACTGCGCAGGCAAATTATGATGCTGCCACTGCACAGGTCGCGCAGGCGAAAGCAGCCCTTGGCTCTTCACAGATCAATGCGGCTTTCAGCCTGATCAAAGCGCCGGTGAGCGGTTATATCGGACGCATTCCGAATCGTGTCGGCAACCTCGTTACTCCTGCAGACGTTATGCCGCTGACTTCCCTGTCAGAGATCAACCAGGTGTTTGTTTATTTCTCCTTAAGCGAAGCTGATTATATCTCATTTGTAAAAGACAGGAAAACGGATAAAGGAATGAATACCGTTTCCCTGATCATGGCAGACGGATCTGTTTATGATCAGAAAGGAACGGTCGAGATCGCGAGCGGTAATATCGAACGAACAACGGGAAGCATTCCGCTGAAAGCGATCTTCCCTAACCCTGACAAACTCCTTCGCTCCGGCGGTTCCGCGAAAGTGGTGATGACCCGTACGCTGGATTCCGCATTGACCATTCCCATGGCAAGTGTAAAAGATATACAGGACAGGTTCTTTGTCTTTACCCTTGCAGACAGCAATAAGGTGGCGATGACGCCGATCGAGATTGCCGGTCACTCCGGAAACAATTACATCGTAAAGTCTGGTTTGAAAGCAGGAGATAAAGTGGCGTTGAATCGTATTGATGTACTCAACGAAGGTATGCCTGTTACACCGGGTGCACCGGCCGCAGCCACTGATTCAACTGCGAAAGCGAAGTAAACCAACCTTCAAACAGATTAAAGGATTCAAAGCATGTTAAAAAGAATAATAGACAGGCCGGTGCTGGCCACGGTGATCTCCGTGGTATTTGTGATACTGGGTATAATCGGGTTGATCCGCCTTCCGGTAACAAGGTTCCCCGATATTTCTCCGCCCACGGTGGCGGTAAGCGGTAGCTATCCCGGCGGTAACAGTGAAGCGGTTCTCCGTTCGGTGGTAACGCCTCTGGAAGAACAGATCAATGGTGTGGAGAATATGCAATACATCAGCTCCACCGCAAGTAATGACGGTTCATTCAATGTTCGCGTGATCTTCAAACAGGGCGTAGATCCTGATCAGGCAGCTGTGAACGTGCAGAACAGGGTGCAACAGGCAACACCGATCCTTCCGCAGGAAGTGATCAGGATGGGACTGACCACCTCGAAGCAGCAGAACAGCATGATCATGATCTTCAATATTTATGCGGAAGACAATGCGAAGTATGATGAACTGTTCCTGCAGAATTATATCAATATCAACCTTGTTCCGCAGATCAAACGGGTGCCGGGCGTGGGCCAGGCACAGATCTTCGGTGGAAAGGATTACTCGATGCGCGTCTGGCTCAACCCGCAGAAGATGGCTTCTTATGGATTGATCCCGGAAGATGTTACTTCCGCTATCTCTAAGCAGAGTTTGGAAGCGGCGCCGGGTAAACTCGGTGAAGAATCCCATGCAGATCTGGAGTTCGTGATCCGGTATAAGGGAAAGAAAAACATGCCGGAAGAATATGAGAACATCGTAGTGAAAAGAGAAGGGAATAATCTTGTAAGGTTGAAAGATCTCGCACGGATCGAATTCGGTTCTATCTATTACGGGGGTAACAATATTGCCAATGGAAAGAATGCGGCAACAATTGCGATCCTGCAAACCTCCGGTTCGAATGCGAATGAGATAGAAATTGGTGTGAAAGCAGAACTGGAAAAAGCATCGAAGTCTTTCCCTCCGGGAATTAAGTACGCGAGCCTGATGAGTACAAAGGACAGGCTGGATGAAGCAACGGGACAGGTGAAGACAACATTGATAGAAGCGTTCATCCTGGTGTTTATTGTAGTGTTCTTATTCCTGCAGGATTTCCGTTCAACCATTATTCCGGCAATTGCGGTACCCGTTGCGATCGTTGGTACCTTCTTCTTCCTGCTCGCGTTTGGTTTTACGATCAATATCCTTACACTCTTTGCGTTGGTGTTGGCGATCGGGATCGTAGTGGATGACGCCATCGTGGTGGTGGAAGCAGTGCACAGCAAGATGGAAGGATCTAATATGAATGGTAAAGAAGCGACGCATAGTGCAATGGGCGAGATCACGGGTGCGGTTATTTCAATCACGATGGTAATGGCTGCCGTGTTTATCCCGATCGGATTCATGACGGGATCATCAGGATTGTTCTATAAACAATTTGCGTATACACTCGCGATTGCCATCATTATCTCAGCGGTGAACGCGCTTACACTGACGCCCGCATTGTGTGCATTGTTGCTGAAAAATCCGCATGCGTATGGTCATGGTAATCCGAAGAAGACCACATTCAGCAAACGTTTCTTTACTGCCTTTAACAGCAGCTTCAATAATATGACGGGCCGTTATGTAAGAGGAGTAAGATTTTTGGCAAAGAAAAAACTGATCGGTGGCGCGCTGATCGCTGTGATCATTGCCGCAGCTGTTTGGCTGATGACAAGTACCTCGAAAAGCTTTGTGCCGATGGAGGATGATAACTTCATCGCCTTTGCAGTAAGCATGCCTCCGGGTACGGCACTCGACCGTACGACCGTCGTCGCAGGAAAAGTGAATAAACTGCTGGAGGAGTTCGAAGCGATCGAGAATACCAATATCATTACAGGGTTCAATATCCTGAACAATAGCGCGGGGCCGGCGTATGCAATGGGTTTTATCAAGCTGAAAGAAAAGAAGGATAGGGGTGCTGTGCAGGATATCGATGTAATACACGGCATGATCTCGGAGAAATTCAATACCGTGAAAGAAGCTACGCTGATGGCGTTCCGTTTCCCGCCGGTTGATGGTTATGGTGTGTCGAGTGGTGCGGAGATCGTATTGCAGGACAGGATGGGTAAAAGCCCTGCTTCATTGAAAGCGATGGCGGATAATGTGATCGGGCAGATCATGGGGCAACCCGGCGTGCAGTTTGCGTATACCACCTTCCGTGCAGACTTCCCGCAGCTTGAACTGGAAGTGGATGAAGATAAAGCGAACCAGCTTGGCGTTGATGTAAGCAGTATGCTGAACACGATACAGGTTTATTTCGCCGGAGATCAGTCGATGAACTTTACCAGGTTTGGTAAGTTCTACCGGGTGAATGTAAAAGCAGACGGGATCTTCAGAACGGATGAAGATGCATTCAACGAGATCTTTGTACGTAATGAAGCTGGTCAGATGGTTCCCGTTAAATCAATGGTAACGCTGAAGAAAGTATACGGACCGGAATCTGTAAACCGGTATAATCTCTACAATTCCTTAACGATAAATGTTGTCGCCCTGCCTGGATTCAGCAATGGTTCGATCATGGAATCACTGGAGCAGAATGTGCTGAATAAACTTCCGCTGGATTATAGTTATGAGTGGACGGGGCTTAGCCTGGAAGAGAAATCTTCCGGTGGTCAGACCATGTTCATCCTTATGCTCAGCCTGTTATTTGTGTACTTCCTGCTGGCTGCACAATATGAGAGTTATTTGTTGCCACTGGCGGTATTGCTATCAATCCCGACGGGGGTTGTTGGAGCATTCCTGGCAATCAAGGCAATTGGTTTGGATAACAATATTTATGTGCAGGTAGGTTTGATCATGCTGATCGGTTTGCTGGCGAAGAATGCCATCCTGATCGTGGAGTTTGCCGTGCAACGAAGGAAGTCGGGATTGTCTATTCTTGAATCGGCACTGGATGGAGCGAAAGCAAGGTTGAGGCCGATCATCATGACCTCTCTGGCCTTTATCGTGGGTATGATCCCGCTGATGCTGGCGAAGGGCGGCTCTGCTATGGGTAATAAATCCATCAGTACAGGTGCGGCAATGGGGATGTTGAGTGGGGTGATCCTGGGAATATTCGTCATTCCATTATTGTATATGTTGTTCCAGTATCTGCAGGAAAAAGTTTCCCGGAAAAATAAAGTGATTCCTTCTTAAACTCAGTATAATGAAATTATTGAATCGATATACGGTATCAGGCGCTATAATGGTGTTGGCGCTTTCTGCCTGCACTGTCGGGAAGAAATATGCCCGGACGGAGTTGAACATGCCTGATTCTTTCCGTGAGCAGCCCGTTGCTGTAACAGGCGATACGGTGTTGCTGCCCTGGAAGACATTTTTTAAAGAACCCGTGCTTGTAGCATTGATAGAAAAGGCACTGGCAAAAAATAACGATGTAGCTGTGGCAATGATGACGATGCAGCAATTGGATCTGAATTACAAACAGGCAAAGCTTGGATTGATGCCTACGCTTGACCTGAGTGTGGGTGCGAACCGGAACTGGTTGTCGAAAAACTCATTGAATGGTTCACTCAGTGAGCAGTTCATCGGAACAAGCTACCTCGATGATTACAGCGCAACGATCAGGCTTTCCTGGGAAGCGGATATCTGGGGTAAAGCGAAAATGCAGAAGCAGGTTGCATTGTCTAATTATTTCGCGCAGAAGGAAAACCTTTCTGCATTGCGAACGCGCTTGATCGCGCAGGTGGCGCAGGCGTATTATAACCTGATCTCTTTGGATGAACAGTTGAACGTAGCGAAGAGAAATGTGGTGTTGGGCGATAGCACGCTGTACATGATCCGTCTTCAGTATAATTCCGCGCAGGTGAATTCGCTGGCGGTTGAACAGGCTGAAGCGCAGAAGAAAACAGCGGAGCTGTTAGTGCCATTGGCACTACAGGATATCGCCGTCCAGGAAAATGCGTTGAGCATTCTTTGCGGAAGTTACCCGGAGGCGGTTGCCAGAACGGGCAGCCTTGATGCAGCAATGCCGGAGGAGGTTTTCCCAACGGGAGTTCCGGCCATGCTATTAAGCAGAAGACCTGATGTGAAAGCGTCAGAATTTGCAGTGATGGCGGCTAATTCACAAACAGGGTTGGCCAAAGCGGCGATGTATCCGACATTGAGTTTGACGCCTTCGATTGGAACCAATTCATTCAAGTTTAACAGCTGGTTTGATCTGCCGGGGTCGTTGGTGAAGAATATCGGTGCCAACCTGACGCAGCCGATCTTTCAGAAGAAGGCCTTGCGAACGGCTTATGAGGTAGCGCAAATTGAACAACAGAAAGTGGCGATCCAATTCCGCCAATCAGTATTGACAGCTGTGGGCGAAGTGACGGATGCACTGGCGAAATCGAAATATGCCAATGAAAGGCGGGTGCTGGTTGATCAGAAAAAAGCATCGCTTACAAAGGCGACGAATGATGCGTTGTTGCTTTACAGGAATGGATATGCTAATTATTTGGAGGTGATCACAGCGCAGAATAATGCGCTGCAGAATGAGCTGGAAGCGATCAATATTAAACGTGAAAAGCTGAATGCCTTGACGGATTTGTATAGGGCGTTGGGCGGTGGAGTGGAGTGAATCGCGCCCCTTGTTTTGCAACTGGCGTAGGAGGAGCGCGGCGGACGCAACGATACGCAACGGCCGCAACGAAAACACCTGGGAAAATTGTATTTCGCTGCGTTCGCCGCGTATCGCCGCGTCCGCCGCGTTCCTCCTACGCCACTTCTTACTTTTTAATACTCAACTGGTAATTTGTTTACAATTCTACGAATACCGTCCTTCAGGAAGACTGTTTTGAAATTGAGAATAACTCCCAGTCTTAGATCGAGGAACTTCAGATAGGTTAATGTTTGTGCGAAGTGTATATCGATGAGGGCATCGACGCATTTTATTTCGATCAGAACCATATTTTCTACTACAAGATCTGCGCGGTAGCCGCATTCGAGTTTTATGCCTTCAAGAATTACAGGGATAGGAACTTGCCGGCGGACGTTCAGTCCTGCTTTTTTTAATCGATATTCAAGATAATAGGAATAGACGGACTCAAGCAAGCCGGGACCAAGCTTTCTATGAATGTAAAAGGCTTCATCGAGGATTATCTTAACGATTTCATTGTGTGTCATAGCTGGTAATTTTTATCAACGCGGAGAGCGCGGCGAAATACAGGTTTTTCCCCGGCTGTTTCGCTGCGTCCGCTGCGTATCGCCGCGCCCGCCGCGTTCCCCAAAGCAATCTATTACAAGCATCTCCATGATCCTCGGGTAAAACACCGCCCAAAAACGTTTTTTCCCCGCTACAAAGTAAGAGTCCGGGAAAAGTTATGTGAATCGGCCTGATTGAGCTATTTTTCGTGTAAGCCCGCTCCGCTTATGGGTAGAAGGTCTGTGAAAAGGGACGTTATGATCATCCTTAAAAAATCCAGATGAAGCTTTTTCTCACTGTCTGCTCAATCCTTATATCCGGCTTGCTGCTCCGGTCAAATGCCCAGCCGGAAGTAATGCAACAGATAGCACAGATCCGCAAGATGCCTCTTGACACTTCCCATGTAAACAGCCTGCGTCGTTTAGGCGGACAAATCACCGACAGCATTCTTTCAAAACAACTGCTCGATGAAGCTTTGCAGAAAAGCCTCCAGGTAGGCGATGTTAACACGATCACCGATTGCTATCGCGTATTAGGAGTATGGTACAGCAGTTATGACCTGAAAGATTCTGCACTGCACTACTACCGGTTGTCCATGCAATCTGCTGAAAAAAATCACAACCTCTTCCTGATCGCCGGTGCGCAATTCAACATGGGAAATATTTATTACTGGCAGGGTAAGTATGATAGCTGTATCATTTATTATCAACGAGCCGCAACGGTATATGAAGGCCAGGAGATATTGAAAGATAAAAGTGTTACAGAAAAGCAGCTCGACCGCCGGAAATCTGATCTGTATGGTAATATGAGCGCGGTATTCAACATGCTGAAGAACCTCGTAAAAGCGGACGAATACATTGATAAAGCGATCGCGATCTCCAAAAAATATAATTCACCCGCAGCCGCTGATGCACTCGCATTTTATATGCAGACGAAAGCGGATAATTATACGGCCAATGGATTTGTTGAAAGAGCATTGCGCACAAGGCTTGAATTCCTGGGCCAGATGCAGGAAGGACAGAATGCAAAAGTGTACCTCCAGCAATCTTATCAGAATATTTCCCGGGAGTATTTTTCGCTGGATAAGATCGATTCATCGCGGATATACGCTGATAAGAGTCTTGAACTGGCTTCATTATTAAAAGTCCCCGGAGCTATAGCAGCCTCTAATTGGCAATTGGGTCGGATCGCGATGAAGAATGAGCAATATGCGCAGGCGGAGAAATACCTGCTGCAGACAAAAGACTTTTATGAGTCGAGCACGGATCCTGCAGAGCAGAAAGGTTACTATGATGTCATGCGCGAATTGAATTTTAAGTTGGGGAAATATAAAGAAGCGTATTTGTTCTTCGAGAAATACCAGGAGATCAATGACAGTTTGCTGTTGAGCGAAAAAGCCAGGGAATTCGCAGAACGGGAAGTCCGCTATGAGACGGAGAAAAAGGAAACGCAGATCGGGTTACAAAAAAGCGAGATCAGGCAGAAGAATGTGCTCAATTATTTTTTAATAGGCAGTTCACTGGCGCTGATCGTTATATTCTTTCTTACATACAGGAACTATAAGAACCGCCAGCAGTTGCAGCAGCAGCGGATCGGTGAGCTGGAAACCGAAAAGCAACTGGCTGCCACACAATTTCTGTTGCAAGGGCAGGAGGAAGAACGGAGCCGGCTTGCAAAAGATCTGCATGATGGCCTGGGTGGTTTATTAAGCGGTGTGAAACTTCAGCTGGGAGCGATGAAAGGCAACCTGGTCTTGAACGATACCAATACTATTGCGTTCGACAGGGCCTTAACCAAACTTGATGAATCCATCAGCGAGATGCGCCGCGTGGCACATAACATGATGCCGGAAGCATTGCTGAAATTAGGATTGAAACAGGCGGTGTATGATTACTGTGAAAGTCTTTCATATGACCAGGCATTCAGGATCAATTGCGAGGTGCATGGGTTTGACATGCGGATGAATAGTTCTTCAGAAATAGTGCTTTATCGGATTGTGCAGGAGTTGCTGAATAATGCGGTGAAGCATTCCGGGGCATCGGGTATAATGGTGCAGTTGATGCGACAGGAAGATGGCGTTGTCACCATTACGGTGGAGGATAATGGGAAAGGATTTGATATGGCGAATACTGATGTGTTGAGATCTGCCGGGGTGCGGAATATTCAGTCGAGAGTTAAATACCTCAATGGGACGATGGATATTAAGTCGGCACCGGGAAAAGGGGTGTCTGTTTATATTGAATGTAAAGTTGTTTGACTGGCGTATAAGGAACGCGGCGAACGCAGCGATACGCGGCGAACGCAGCGGA
>JBEVKW010000446.1:0-8112 GCA_040509495.1 Chitinophagaceae bacterium
TAAACAATGAAACTTCATCCTTCTTATCCTGCAACCCCAATACATACATCAGCGGATAATAATGATCCGGTGTAGGAATAGCCAGCTTAGCCGCGGCACCTAACTTCTCATAGTTGATCAGCGCCTGGTGGTCTCCATTCAACAGTTTCTGATTAAATAATTCGTGCAGTTCTATTGCCCAGTCATACCCATAATTTGGTACATTCATTTTATCCCACGCAACCATTCTTAGGTTATGGATGATGTTACCGCTGCCAATGATCAGTACACCTTTATTCCGCAAAGCCGTTAACTGCTTTGCCAGTTCATAATGATAGGAAGCTGGTTGTGCATAATCGATACTGAATTGTATGACGGGGATCCTTGCTTCAGGATACATGCGTTTTACAACTGACCAGGCACCGTGATCAAGTCCCCAGTCATGATTCAATCCCACATTTGTCGTTTGTATCAGCGCTTTTGTTTCTGCCGCAAGTGCCGGGTCGCCGGGAGCGGGATATTGCACATCGAAGAGTTCCTGCGGAAAGCCTCCGAAATCATGGATCGTAGAAGGATGATCCATGGCTGTCACGTGCGTACCCCTGGTAAGCCAGTGAGCGGATATCACGAGTATTGCGCGCGGCACAGGTAATTCTTTTCCCATTACCTCCCATTTCTGGCTGAACTCATTATTCTCTATACCGTTCATCGGCGAGCCATGTCCCATAAACAGGACGGGCATTCGCTCGTCCTGCCTGCCGAGTTCATCGGTGAATTTCTTTAATCCTGCTAATGTACTCATAGCTGCTACTCCTGTTATAAAGTGACGTCTGTTCATAAAATTGATCAAAGGGTGCGCGTGACCAGTAAATATTTACCAGGCGACGGTAAATCTCTCTTTCTTATGCGCAGCTTTTTCTGCTTCGTCTACAATGGCGATGGAAAGATCTTCCACGGAAATGATACTTCGTCCGTTCTCATCAAATACAGGATTATCTTTCCCGGTGCGGTAAACACCTTTGCGTGTACCAGCCGTTCCCTGGTGCATTTCAATGGCAGGGCTCAGAAATGTCCAGTCAAGATCCTGTTCGCGTTGGAGGATATTATAATAATCCCGGGCAGCGAGTGCGCCGGGTTTCCATTCAGCTGGGAATTGTGGTGTATCGACCAGTTGCACACCGGGCGCTACAAATAAACTTCCTGCACCACCGATCACGATCAAACGCTTAACACCGGAGGCTTTAACCGCCTCCTGAATGGCCTGGGCTCCATCCAGAAAATCCTGGTAAATATGAGGATTGGTCCACCCCGGGTTATAAGAACTGATGACCACGTCATGTCCTTTCAAAACAATAGACAGTTCATACGTCTTTGTTACATCACCTTTTACTTTGTTGACCAAAGCATTTTCGATTTTAATATTTTCCGGGTGGCGCGTGATAGTGGTCACCTGGTGTCCGCGAGAAACCAACTCTTCCAGGATATGCGAACCTACAAACCCTGAAGCTCCGATCAATGCTATTTTCATCTTGATATATTTAGTGTTTATTAAAAAATGGTTTTACTAAAGAAAGAATTGTGTCTGCACTGGCTCTTCCAACTACCGAATGGGGCAGAAGTGCCTGGAGTTCTTCTGATCCGGCTCCGTCATACCCGATATCAAATACCGGTTTCCCGATCGCTACTTTCCGGATCATTGCGGCTACGTCTGCCATTTCATGTGCAGGAACAGCTAACAGGACCATGTCCGCTTCCCAACTTGCTTCGATAGGGCAGCTCATCCACTCAAGGTCCATTCCGATGAATTGTTTCTCTGTTGCAAAAGATGAGAGCTGCGACAGATCATTCTCTTTACAAAAAAGAAGTACCCTGTAACCGCTCTTTGTTAGAGACTTGATTACCGTTTTCGCTGCATCCTCCAATGCACCAATGACCGCTATTGTACGTTGTGTTGCCATATTAATGAAGACAACACAAAACTACGGGCGCATGGAAGACCGCACCAATGATATATGATAATTAATCAGCGTGATAAATGTCACTTTTTGCTGGACGAGGAAAGCTGCTTGCGGATACGGCTCAGCGTTTCCCGTGTGATCCCAAGAAAGGAAGCGATCATATGTTGTGGAACCCGTTGGGGAATACTATCACAGGTTTCTACCAGCTTCAGATAAAGCTCTTCTGCCGGCAGACTAAGCTTATCATTCAACCTGCGTTGTGTAGCGATCAGGTTGTTCTGCAAAAGCAACCGGAAATATCTTTCCATCGCCGGAACTGCTTGCAGCAGATCTTCATACCTGTCTTTTTTGATCAGGAGCAATTCTGCATCTTCCATTGCTTCGATCATGTAAACAGATGGCTCTCCGCTATAAAAACTGAACAGATCGGAGATCCACCAATCTTCCATTGCAAACTGAAGAATATGTTCGTTTCCTTTTTTATCGATCGTGTAAGAGCGAAGTAATCCCTTTTCTACAAATGCGGCATACTGACATACTTCGCCTTCCTGTAAGAGAAATTGTTTTTTACGAATTTTCTTTGGGATAAAGAATGTTTTCAGCAGGTCTTCTTGCTGTGGAGACAGACTGATCTTCTGCTTAATATTCCTTGAAAGAAGTTCGTGCATAAGGTTGATCTACGATAATGAAGTCTGAAAGTTTAATAGTTTCAAATTTAATAGTTGTTCTGCGAGCGCTGAAAATGTTGATCAACTTTTAAACTATTACAATATCAAACTTCGAAGCTTGGGAGGTTTATCCGGATATCTCCGTTGTCCATTTATCCCTGTCATCCGGAGAAACTTTCCAGGGTGCAAAGTTATTTTCAACGTTGCCGAACATGGATGTCCATTCCTGTGGTGAATTGCTTTCTTCCATGACGAGATAGCGGCGAAGTTGCAGGATGATGTCAAGCGGGTTGATGCTTACAGGGCATTCCTGGACGCAGGCATTGCAGGTAGTACAGGCTCTGAGTTCTTCTACAGTAATGTAATCGTGCAGCAGGCTTTTCCCGTCGTCTTTGAATTCACCTTTATTGTTGTTCATGATCTTGCCTATATCATCGGCTCTGTCACGCGTGTCCATCATGATCTTTCTCGGCGAAAGTGCTTTACCGGTGAGATTGGCAGGGCAGGCGGCGGAACAACGACCGCATTCCGTGCAGCTGTAAGCATCAAGCAGATTCTTCCAGCTCAGGTCTGATACATCTTTTGCGCCAAACTTCTTTGGTGGTTCAGCATCGCCCCCGGTGGGTGCGAGTTCAGGCTGCATGGCATACAATACTTCATTCTGAATGGAAGGCATATTGTCCATTTTCCCCATTGGTTGCAGTTTTGCAAAGTATGCATTGGGAAAGGCAAGAATGATGTGCAGGTGTTTTGAATAGGGCAGATAGTTCAGGAATCCGAAGATGCCGATGATGTGCAACCACCAGCAGACCCGCTCGATAGTTTCGAGTCCGCCATTGCCCACACCATCAAGCAAGGGGTGAAGCAGCTGGGAAAACAGGAAATTGCCCGTCGGATGATCTGCGTAATGGCCCATACCGCGGCTTTGCAAAAGCGTATCGCTGGCATTCATCGTGAGAAATAAGGTCATTAGAATGATCTCTGTCGCAAGAATATAGTTCGCATCGCTTCTTGGCCACCCATCCAGGTCTTTGCTGATAAAGCGGCGGAGTTTGATGATATTCCTGCGGATCAAGAAGATGGCGCAGGCAACAATCACCAGCACGGCAAGCAGTTCAAACGAATTGATCAAAAAAGTATATAAACCACCCAGCGGTGCAGCGAAAAGACGGTGCGTGCCAAAGATCCCATCCAGTACGATCTCCAGCACTTCGACGTTGATGATCACAAACCCGGCATACACGAAAAAATGCAGGATGGCAACGGTGGGGTTACGAAACATTTTCTTCTGACCAAAAGCCAGCAGCAAAACATTCTTCCAACGGCGACCCGGTTGATCATTGATGATCTCATCCCTGCCCAAACGGATATTGCGAAAGATCTGCTTCGCATTCTTACTGAAAAAGAAAACAGCCGCTCCGCTGATCAGGATAAATAAAATTTGTTGTGCAATTTGCATAGCAATCAATTACAAGTGCTAATTTACGGCTTGTAATACAGTTTTAACCGTCTTTGTCACAGATTGTTATCCTCATGGCAATTTTACGTGGCTTAAAACAAGAAAATACGTGGCTGCAAAGAACTATATACTCGATCAATCGGTCGCCGAAAAGAAGCTCCGCCGGATGGCACTCGAAATACTGGAAAATAATGCGGATGAGAAAGAACTGATCATCGTTGGCATTGAAGAAAGCGGAAGCGTGCTTGCCCGTAATATCCAGGAACTGCTGGGCGAATTTGCTCCAGATATCAAAACTGAACTGTTCAACATCAAGCTCGACAAGCGTGCCCCAAAAGAGGTCTTACTTGACCGGCAGGCTGATTTCAACGGAAAAGTGATCATTATTGTTGATGATGTCGCGAACAGCGGGAAGACTTTGCTATATGCGTTAAAACCATTTCTCGATTATCATCCCAGGAAAATACAAACGCTGGTCCTGGTGGAAAGAAGCCACAATTCATTCCCCGTAAGGCCGGATTATGTCGGCGTAAGCCTGTCGACCACACTGCAGGAACATATTTTTGTTGAAGTGAATGAGAAGCGGGTTTTAGGGGCTTATCTTACCTGATTTGTCAATCCCATCGTCAGCGTTTTGCAATAGTCCGCGATTTCGAGTTCACCGTTAGGGCACATGTGTTTTTTTGAACGGCGTAGGTTCCCGCAGATTTCGCAGATTTTAGCTTGCGATCGTTTGAATAGGCTGTTCGACCTGGATTTCTATTGATTTGTTAGCGCAGATGCCGCAGATTAGTCTCTGTTATGAGGAAATTATCTGCGGGATCAGCTTTATCGATAATATTGACTGGCTCATTGCAAAAGGTAGATCCGTAAGAAAGAGTGATGGATCTGCGTAATCTGCGGGAACCTACGCCGTTCAACTAAAAAGATGTGCCCGGTATCAATTCCAATTTAAAAATACAAAGCATACGCCTTCAACTTCCCCTTACTATCGAGCATCAATGCCGGTGCCGGACATTTAAATGCATTCAGGAGTGAAAACGTTGTCCGAAGGAATTTACTCCGCGTTTTGATCTTTGTGAAATCAATATCCGGAGCGATGTAGAACTGGCGTTTTCTCGGGATATCATACCTGGAAACGATGTTTCCGTTAGCATCTGTCCAGCTGTTTTCAAATCCTCCGAACATTCCGTCGCCACCATAGCCGGCTGCCACATTCAGCCATTCAGGAAGATTACTTTGTTTGAAGAATGAGTGAAGGTTTGCGCTCAGCCAGTATGTCTGCGCATTGTAATCCTTCAGCATTCTTTCATACCAGGGCTTGCCGAAAAGATTATTGGCACGTGAATCAAGCATGGGATCTTTATAACTGGAAGGGTGGAAGGAGAATTTCAATTGGATGCGTTGTCCGTTCCAAAGCAGTTCCTGGCCAACAAAGAGACCGGAGCCAAACATATTGGCACCGATATCACTCCAGCTCCATCCCCATTCAGCAGAGTAGGCGTCAAGAAATTCGATCACGGTGAGATAAGTAGCACCGGTCAATCCTCCTACCCATACGGCTTTTTTATGCGGAAGGCCTGCCCATTCCCACATATTGGTAAGATACTTTCCCGTTGCGTAAGCCGTCCACGCATGCCCGGCTTTGTCAAGCTGCAACCATTCGCGGCTATCATCGAATGTATGAAAGCTGCTCCTGGGATATCCCTGGTACCAGGCAGCATTCAGCGCCGCCAGCGAACCTGCGTAAAAGCCGGCATTCGCAGCAGCTACCCAGGTTATTCGCTTTTTCCTGTTAACTGACACAGAAGAATCAGGTACAGTGCCGGTATCCGCATCCTGTGCAAAAACGACAAAAGAGCACATGACCAGCATAAGCCCAATCATCAGCGTTGCCGGATACTTATACCATTTGCCGGCTTCGGCCGCCCCGGAAGGAGAAGAAGACAGTTTCACGAACGGTACGGATCCCATGGTAGCCATTTCCATACACCAAAAATAAGGTTACAGAAAAAAACATATCCTCTTTTTTCTCTTTTTAACTCTTAGCTAAAAATCAATAACTTCAGGCCCCAAATCAATCACATTAAACTTACACTATGGACACTGCCATTCAGCAGAAAGTAGACACTTGGTTGCAGGGAAATTTTGACGCAGCCACGAAAGATGAGATCAGGAAATTACAGGCTTCCAATTCCGGAGATCTGGCAGATTCATTCTATCGTAACCTCGAATTTGGTACCGGAGGTTTACGCGGGATCATGGGCGTTGGAACCAACCGGATGAACAAATACACAGTCGGTATGGCCACGCAGGGCTATGCCAACTATCTGAAAGCTTCATTTCCGGGGGAAGAAGTGCGTGTTGCCATTGCACATGACAGCCGTAACAATAGCCGCTTTTTTGCCGAAACAGTTGCAAACGTTTTTGCGGCAAACGGATTAAAAGTTTTCCTGTTTGAAAGCCTTCGGCCTACACCCGAGCTGTCTTTTGCCATCCGCCATTTAAAATGTAAAGGCGGTGTGGTCTGTACAGCATCACATAATCCAAAAGAATACAACGGTTATAAAGCCTATTGGGTGGATGGTGGTCAGCTGGTGCCACCACACGATAAAAACGTGATCAAAGAAGTGGAAAAGATCGCGTCTGTTGATGATGTAAAGTGGAGCGGCGGCGAAAGCAATATTACGCTGATCGGAAAAGATATTGATGAGGCCTACACCGAAATGGTGAAAGAGCTTAGCGTGTATCCTGAAGTGATCGCAAAGCACCACGACCTCAAGATCGTTTATACTCCCATTCACGGAACAGGGATCAAGCTTGTTCCAGATGTACTCAAAGCATTCGGGTTTACCAATGTGAACATTGTAAACGAACAAGCCGAACCTGATGGCAACTTTCCTACCGTTGTTTATCCAAACCCGGAAGAGAAAGAAACCATGAGCATTGGTCTGCAAAAAGCAAAAGAACTGGATGCAGATATCCTGCTCGGTACAGATCCTGATGCTGACAGGGTAGGGATAGGAGTGAAAGATAATAATGGTAACTGGGTGTTGATGAACGGAAACCAGACAGCAGTACTTGCTTTCAACTATGTGCTGGAGGCGCGCAAAACAAAAGGCATTGCGCAGCCAAATGACATGATCATTACGACCATTGTTACAACCGGCATGGCTGATGGTTTAGCCAAAGGTAACGACGTAGCTTGCTATCGCGTGTTGACCGGTTTTAAATGGATCGCTGAAATGATCCGTTTAAAAGAAGGAAAAGAGAACTACGTTATCGGTGGCGAAGAAAGTTTTGGATTAATGATCGGTGATAAGATCCGCGATAAAGATGCTGTCAGCGCCGTAGCATTGCTTTGCGAAATGGCTGCTTACGAAAAGGAAAAGGGTAGAACATTGTTCCAGAAACTGGTCGACCTGTATGTGCAATACGGATTCTACAAAGAAGACCTGATCTCTATCACTAAAAAAGGAATGGATGGTCAGCAGCAGATCGCTGCAATGATGGATGGCTTCCGCGCCAATCCGCCTAAAGTGATCAACGGATCGAACGTAGTCGAACTGCTCGATTATGAACTCCAGAAGGGAACCAACCTCCAGACTGGTAAGGAATGGAAGATCGATCTGCCGAAGTCAAACGTATTGCAGTTCATTACAGAAGACGGCAGTATCATTTCAGCTAGACCGAGCGGCACAGAGCCGAAGATCAAATTTTACTTCAGTGTAAAAGAAGAGTTAGCCGATGCAGCCGACTTTGATAAAGTGAACAAACAATTGGATGATAAGATCAAAGCGATCATTGCAGATATGAAGTTATCCTAAGGTTTTTTTGGAATATTAAAGGCCGGAGATTTTTGGAAATGCAAAAATCTCCGGCCTTTTTTTATTAAAGTTTTTTTTTGCCGGAAGTCCGGCGGACTTTTTTTATTGGTACGGGTTTTTCGAGGTTTTCAACCTCGGAGGGTTCGTTTACTTTTTTTGCCTTGATGCAAAAAAAGTAACAAAAAAAGATCAAGGCTGCGGAAAAAATGGCTAAAAATGGG
>JBEVKW010000447.1:0-15483 GCA_040509495.1 Chitinophagaceae bacterium
GTTGAAGTATGTCGTGTCTTGAGAATATTTTAATAGCTTATATACTCTGTCATAGGTCAGGTCCGCAAACTTCGCCTTTTCGAGATCTGTTTTTAAAACAGAATCTTTGATATACTGAATTGTGGAATAGGCATCTTCAAATGTGCTGTCTTTATCGATTGATACTTTGAGTTCCTCAACTTTTAGCGTGTCAAATATCTTTTTGTCGAGGGGATTATTACAACTGCAGATAATTATCGCTAGTAGAATAATATTTATAATTCTCATTAGTTAAAGTTTTTGGCTTGACTTTTTTATTTCACTTATTTTCTAAAAATTGTACTCACTTGAACTGGTTTCATCTTTTTGAATCAACGCTGTCTAATATGTGTTGGATAATTCCAGTAATGGGTTGGGAAGCTTGAGGCGTGGTCCGAAGTCATGATTGCCTGCGGTGGCAATAATCTGCAAATTGGGGTTCGCCTTCATTGCCTGGTTGAGGAATGAATAGAACATTTTGACAGCGCTTGCAGAAGGATTGGAGAGATCGAATACCTCTCCGCTGATGAGCAGCACATCAACGTGGTCACTTTCCAGCGTGTTCAGTAACCAGTTCAGAAATTGCTGGTGCTCATAAGTCCGGTCGTATTCATGAAATAATTGACTAATGTGCCAGTCGGCAGTATGCAGAATTCTCATTGTTGATGGTTTGCAATCTCAAATACAAGCTTATCATTTTTCTATATATAAGATGACTTACATACAGATTAGCACGAATAAAACCGTTTATTCACATGATGGAAATGAATAAGTATCTGATTGCTTAAATTCCCGTATACAGGATCGATGCTGCCGGTGGGGCAGAAGTGAAGATTTTTTCATTAGTTAAGGTTCTAAGTTGGTGACTTGTTAAGCCAAGGTACATTTTTTTGTACAATTCGTAATACGGGAAACCGTAATCCAGGAAACGTGCACCAAAACAAGTGTGTCGGTTGTAATTGTATGGTCCTGCATTTATTAAAATTCCGGTGAAAGTTCTATTACTGTCGGAAAAAGTCTATCTATTTTATTGGTTATAAAATAATTACGCGCCAAATCGTTCTTGATGTTTGTTTTTAAATCTAAATTTGAACGCTGTTGAATTTGCTTGGATAATGGCAAAGAGCATTTCGGATTATTAGGCATATATTGACTGTACGGATATCTTCCGTACATTTGACCAAGCAAAACATAATGTATGAAAGCTGAAATGACCCGCTTTGACACCCGCCTCCCCGAATCCCAGAAGGAATTTTTCCAGTACGCTGCCAATCTGGGTGGATATCGCACATTAAGCGAATTTGTCATTGTATCTGTTCAAAGCAAAGCAGAAGAAATTGTGGAGAAGCATAAGGCCATCATTGCTTCAGCAAAAGATCAGCAGATCTTCTTTGATGCAATCATGAACCCTCCAGCGCCTTCCAAAAATCTGCGTGCAGCCGTGAAAAAATATAATAAACAGGCCAAAGGGAAATGACTTTTAAACATGAACTTTCAGACGATTGCTCTTGATGGTATACACGAAAAAGAAAATTTTGAATGTGGCAAACCGCTGCTGGATGACTATTTGCATAAGCAGGCCCGGCAGGATATAAAGCGAAAACTGTCCGCTTGCTTTGTATCAGCTGATCAGAAGATCGTCAAAGGCTATTATACACTCTCTACCGCTTCTCTTGACAGAACACAACTTCCTCCTGAACTTATTAAGAAACTACCTCCTTCCTATACAAATCTACCGATGACGCTATTAGGCAGGCTGGCTGTGAGTAAAGACCACCAGCGCCAGGGATTGGGAGAATTGCTTTTAGTAGATGCACTCAAGCGCAGCTACCTTGCTTCTTTACAGGTTGGTTCTATGGCGGTAGTTGTTGATCCGATCGATGAGGATGCTGTTAGATTTTACGAACGATATGATTTCATTCAGCTGCCGGACAGTGGCAAAATGTTGCTGCCTATGGCTACGATTGCTCAATTGTTCAAAGATGATTGAGTGTAAGTCTTGATTATTTTCAGTATCGGTCTTACAGTAGAAAGCGGCTATGAGAGGCCGTTGTTTTGATTTTAAGGTAATACAGAGCTATAATCCGCGAAAACTCATATATCTGCACTGTTAACAAAAAAAGCCACCCATTTGGACAAAGTGTCCAAGTTATTGTCCAGGTAGGCTTTTTATAAAGCTATTCCAACGTCGAACTTGGACACTCTGTCCAACCCAATGTCCAACTATAACTATTCAATTTGCCGGTAAGCCAGTAGCTGATCTTTGTTTCCTCCAATAAACATTAGTCTTCCGAACGGAACGCCGTCCGCTGCTGCGGTCCTAAAAAATCATCTCCCGCTTTATCCAGAAAGTGGACTGTTTTTTCAAAACCGATGCTTAATCGGAGACACACGCACGACCCTTGATTGTCGTTGAATTCACTTAGAAAACAGGAGTTTTTGGAAAAAAAGGTTTGAATGTGTATGCTAATACTTTTTATTAAATTACTTATTCGTCAGATGTCGCAAAACGAGGATTCACCGTGAAATGTAGATCAAAGTAAGATTGAGGCATGTAATTGATTGAAATCCAATTAGCCCATGTGATACTTCAAGATATCTTTTCGTTATCAAATTAACTTACTATTTTTGCATCGGAGGCTTTGTTGGGAAACCGGCATTGCCTTTTTTTTTATACTATAGTAACACTCCAAATTGTATGTTCTTTAATTTCTCCAACTTCCCTTGTGCAACGGTAACGTAAAGGTTTAAGTAGTTCAACCAGGCTGTTTAGTTCTTCGCGCCCGGGTTTTGATAATTTTGCTTCTATACGAAAACCCCACGAAAGCAGGTAGGCAACAAAATCGGTCAGTTGTATGCCAGTGGTAAGATCACTATGAACAAAAAAAGGTTCGGGGATGACCAAAATGCTTCGTAACCTTCCTTTAGCTGTACGTTTAAAATAAGAATCCATTTGTGTTAAAAGAATATGGCTTGCTGATTTGTCAAGTTCGTCAAATACTACAATACCTCTTGGCTCACCGGGGGTGTCTTCTAAAAAGTAAAAGAAGCGTTCAAATAAATAAACATAATCTTTTCGAAGCATCCCTTCGTGCGTATTCACCTTGGTGTGATCGGCTATAATAGAAGCAAAGATCTTACACCTGTATGCATAACACAATTGCAACACTTGTCTGACGTAAGCTAATTTAGCTTGTGCGAGCGCTGTTAATTGTTGTTTGGTCGCTTGCGCGCCATTGTCTAATGCAGCTTTGGCAAGCGGCATCCGGTCATAAAGATTAATTGGATCCATTTGCCCGGCCAATCGAAAAGTCTTTTTATTTAAGAATTTTAAGGCTTTGATTTCCCGGTTATCCAAACGATATCGCCTGCCGAAACAGTTCATTTCCAGTTCATGCATATCTTTGATAAGTTGCCACAGCCGTGCATCTTCAATGGCTACTCCTGCCAATGCCTCGTAGGGAGAGTCTTTGTGGTCTTGTCCACTTTCGTCGATGAAAAGGAAATAAGCCATATTAAATTGGAAGAAAAAATCGTTAGGTAAAATAGTAAAATCATACGAGCATTTTTCTATCAAAGACTTGCGGAATTCTATATGAGGTTCCCTCGTATGTAATAGTCTTTGATGGGCAAATCTATTGATC
The DNA here is from genome assembly GCA_040509495.1 of Chitinophagaceae bacterium. Taxonomy (GTDB): domain Bacteria; phylum Bacteroidota; class Bacteroidia; order Chitinophagales; family Chitinophagaceae; genus Terrimonas_A. Next base: position 3,663 of record JBEVKW010000447.1, read on the forward strand.
TATATTGATGTTTTTAAACCATTCTTTTCTCTAATAGATACATAGATTACAGTTGATGAATTATGAAACTCAGCATATTTAGCTCGCATGATATGTTTGATGCTTCCTGCTTATATCGCTAATGCGACGAACACAATGGGCTTTTGAGACGGTTCCGGTTTTACGTAGTCATCTATGCCTGTGATGAATCTTACAACAGGGCGAAGTACTTTAATGATGAGGAAAATTGGGAAGAGCAATGTCTGTTGCTTATGACGGTAATTAATACCTACAATAAAAAATCCCCGGCTTACCGAGGATTCTCTTATACTTTAGCTCCTTTTACTTTACTCAGGAACTCCTTCGCTTCTTCTGTCTTTTTGGGAAAAAGATCCCGGCCTTTCAATCGCCCGGCGACTAATGCTAGCAGGCCCTTTACAGAAACCTTTGCGGAGGTAGTCGATTTTTTTTTCCTTTGTCATATTGCGAATTTATGATTTTCTTTGAATCCCAATTGTCCATAGTCTTCGATGCCTGTAACAAACCTTACACCATTCAAGCGCGTTATGCGTATGTCTCCGACTACGCATCGGCTTCGCAGAAGCCGTCCGCTCGCTGGCGTAAGCCAGTAGCTAATCTTTATTCCCGCCAAAAAACATCTGCCTTCCGAATAGAAAGCTATCCGCTGCTGCTGTCCTAAAACATCGCTTCCCGCTTTATTCAGAAAGCGGACGGTTTTTTCAAACCGATGCGTAGTCGGAGACATACGCATAACCCTTGAAATTTGTTGAGTTCATTTCATGTGGGATGTAGTTGAAAGAAATGGAAGATGGAGAATGTGCGTGCAAGCTACCATGTAAAAACAAAAGCCCTCAAAAGGGCTCTTTCTAATAAGTTTCAAACTAAAATTCGAGCAATGTTTTTAAAACACTTCCTTTTTCTAGTAAAGCTTAGACTTTGATCGATTAATTATGAAGTTGTAATTATGTAGTTTTCGGCTATTTTTTGCTTTCCCAAAGCGCTGGATTCAATAATTCTTTTCTACATCCGTGAAGCTTTTTTGGGTTCGATGAAAAGTGAAATAAAAACTCTAATGGCGCAATCATCTATAGAATGGACGGAAATGACCTGGAATCCTACGACAGGTTGCAACAAGGTCTCTGCTGGCTGTAAGTTCTGCTACGCGGAAGTTATGACACGGCGTTTAGAAGCGATGGGGTTGGAGAAATACAGCGATGGGTTCAAACTCAGGATACATCCTGAAGCGCTTAAAATTCCTTATACCTGGCGGTCTCCCAGGACGGTTTTCGTGAATTCCATGAGCGATCTCTTTCATAAGGATGTACCTCTTTCATTTATCCAGCAGGTATTTGACGTGATGAATGACAATCCTCACCACGTGTTCCAGGTATTGACCAAAAGAAGTGATATTCTTTTGAAATATAATTCTCAACTTAAATGGTCGCATAATATCTGGATGGGTGTGTCGGTGGAAAATGAGAAGGTGGCTTACAGGATTGATGACCTTGCAAAAGGCTGCGGATGTGAAGTTCTTTTTTAAGCAATGGGGGAGGTACGAATAAGAAAAAGGCGGGAAGAGTTTTGCTGGAAATAACATGGGATGAGATGCCTGTTTTGCAATATTGACATCGTTCTTGTAATCTAATGTTAGTAATGTAATGTTTGAAAGGTGAGATGATGGATGGCGGTTGACAACCATCTTTCATTCTCCCCCAAGAGTATGACCTGCTCCTGAATAAAGTATAGCATTAAACTGATTAAGCTCAGATTAATTCGGATTTTTCAATCTTCAAGCCGTACCTCCACCTCAGCCACCACTTCTCTTTTAACTTCTCTTCTATCAAAAAAACGAGCAGTGATCCTATAGCTTTCACCACTCATCAATGGCGGAGACATCGTAATCGTTGCCGTCAAATCTAATGATCCGGGTGTGCTGATGCCATCTTTAGCGGTTGACTCCAGTACATCAGGCACCTGGGCAATGGTTTTGTTAAGTTTATCCTTTAACGTAAGCTCGCAGCCGGGGTAGGCTTTGCCATCTGTAAGCGTGAAATTTTGTATGCCGGTGGCAGATATCAGGAATGTGGCCCCCATGTGAACTACATTGTTGGTAAAGGGTATGTTCCTGGTGTCGACCAATTGCACATCCCTAACAGAGCAATGTGCATAGCGGTAAGTCAGACCCGTTGCCAGATCTTTATTTACGCCTCCGCCGATGGAACATGCAGTAAGTACCAGGCAACTGATAACAGCAATCGGTGGGATACGGGTTGACATCGCTTTGCAGGTATAGATGATGAAATATTAATTCAATAGATAAGCGCCATTTTCATCTTTCCGTAATTTACCGGGGCTAAATTTGGGGAACATTTTGCTGCTTAAGTAGAACGATAAAATAGCGATGGGAATCAATATTAATAAACCTATGATCATTAAAATAGAGTTGTCCCATCTGGCAACCATTTGTACAATGCCCAACAAGGTTAAAAACCCGCAGAATTTGTACATCGCACCCATGTAATGGATGAATCCGTAAATGAATAGAGCCGGGAGCGCTATGCCAATCAGGCTAACAATAAACCCCAGGATCTCGCCTTCGGCCACTAGTGAAAATGCACCCATTAAACGAAATAAAAGGGTGATCGCCAGCAACCCTATCAATACATTGTTGTACAATTTATATTGCCTTCTGGTTTGTACTGAGGCGGTACCGGTGATAAGCAGGGCGAGATTTTTCTTATTGTCGAAGTGCCCCGAAAGTTCATCATAGATCTGTTGATCATTTTTGCCTTCAGACCTTCTGTCGTCGATTATTTTTTTTGCCGTTTTCTGGTCCATCTTTCGTTTATTTAAAGAGTGAATGAATATTGTACTATGTAATAAAGTGTAGCTTAGCCAGAGAGCGACTAACCCCACCGAGCGTGCATATTATTGATGCTGTAAATTACTTTGTGTTCAACCCGGTAGAGGTACCTATGTTGCGAGCGACGTGTTTCGAGGGTTAACGGTAGGTTTGGTTGAGTAAGGGAAGTTCTATAGTGCCCTATAGAATAGATGCCTGTCGCGATCAACCCGACCACGATTTTAATCGTGGGTAAGGAAAATTCGATAGCGTCCTATAGAATAGTTGCCTTTCGCGATCACTCCGCCCACGATTGAAATCGTGGGCTAGATTTGAGCAGCAGGCGCTGCAATTGCGGAACAGATGATGCCTGGTTTTTGATTTCGTGCAATGAGTGGAGTTCACATAGCCCACGATTTCAATCGTGGGGGAAGGAAAATTCGAAAGCGTCCTATAGAATAGTTGCCTGTCGCGATCACTCCGCCCACGATTGAAATCGTGGGCTAAATTTGAACAACAGGCGCTGCAATTTGCGGAACAGATGATGCCTGGTTTTTGATTTCGTGCAATGAGTGGAGTTCACATAGCCCACGATTTCAATCGTGGGGTAAGGAAAATTCGAAAGCGTCCTATAGAATAGTTGCCTGTCGCGATCACTCCGCCCACGATTGAAATCGTGGGCTAGGATCTGAACCGCAGGCGCTGCAATTTGCGGAACAGATGATGCCTGGTTTTTTCATTTCGTGCAATGAGTGGATTGCGCCTAGCCCACGATTTTAATCGTGGGTAAGGGAAGTTCGATAGTGCCCTATAGAATAGATGCCTGTCGCGATCATTCCGCCCACGATTGAAATCGTGGGCTAGATTTAAACAACAGGCGCTGCAATTTGCAGAACAGATGATGCCTGGTTTTTGATTGCATACGATGAGGGGCATTGCGCAAAAGATACCTGGGGTAAAAAAATCCTGCCGTCTTTAAAAGTTCGCGGGAGAATTAAATTAGATCGTCTTATACGATGCTCATTTTCTTCAAAACGAAGTAATACACCTTTATCGTCTACGCCTTGTAACTTTTTCACAGACCCGCCCGTCCCAGAGTTTATGAAGCAAATTGTTTTATGGATCACCGGCGTCTTTGCTGCGATGCTCACATACGGCCAATCTGCAGCACTCAAGCAACGCCTGGATTCAATAACATTGAATCAGCAATGGGCATTTGATATTCCGGGATATGTGGCAGCTGTTGTACAAGATAACCGGATGATCCATCTGCGGGCGGTCGGCGTGGAGAATACTGCCACCGGCAAAGCGGTCACTGCGCGCTCGGATTTTCACATGGCTTCTGTTTCCAAACCTCTCGCAGCTACAGCGATCCTGCGCTTGCGTGATCAGGGGAGACTGCACCTGGATAGTCCGCTGGTGTATTACCTGCCGTATTTCCGGATGAAGGGAGAGGAATATACAAAGATCACGTTACGGCAGATACTCACTCATTCTTCCGGCATTCCTGATGTGACCGACTATCAGTGGGATCATCCGCAAACCGGGGATGGGAGTGCAGAGGTCTATGCGCGTTCGTTCAATGATAAGCAGCTGGATTTTTCGCCGGGCTCGGAGTTTCGTTATAGCAATGCGGCTTATGATCTGCTGGCGGCGGTAATTGCGGCCAGCAGTGGCCTTTCATTTGAGGAGTATGTGCGGAAGAACATACTTCTTCCTGCTGGTATGAGGTCCAGCAGCTTCCTGTTGCCTGATATCACCGGGGAGCGGAGAGCCGCGCCGCACGAATTCGATGATGCCCTGCAATTGTCGCCTGCCGCTGTATATCCCTACAACCGGATACACGCACCCAGTTCTACCTTACATGCCAATCTCCTGGATATGATACAATGGGCCAGTGTATGGTTAAATAAGGGAGCGGGCAAAGATGGATCAGTGCTGCAGGCATCTACCTGGAAAGAAATGCTGATACCGCAACGCCGCGTCAGCGATGAGTACCAGGTGTGTATTAGCTGGTTTGAAACGATGATCGAAGGTCACAAAGTTTATTTTCATTCAGGTGGTGACACCGGCTTCCGGACCTTTGTCGGATTTGCCCCATCGGATAACACAGCTGTCATCCTGATGGGCAACAATGATCTGTTTGATGGAGCACAAGCGGGCTTCCGCTACTTCCGGGCATTATTCAGTGCAGCCCCGGTTACACCGGTGGTCAAATCAATTCACCTGGAATTGCGAAAACTGATCCTGACCAGCGGTATCGCCAGTGTTAAAGAAAGATATGCGCGCGAAAAGCAGCGTCATCCTTTGAAATATGATACCAGCGCAGGGAGCATCCTGCAACTGGCCGGACTTTTATTTGACCATGGCCATCGAAAAGAAACGACGGGGGTATTGCAATGGGGCGCGTCTCTTTATCCGCGCGACGCCGGCTGGCTGGAGCACCTGGGTGATGTGCATGCTTCCTGGCAGGAGAAACAGGCTGCATTGGTCTCTTATCGTCGCGCTCTCGCGTTGACGGAAGACATCCACCGCAAACCACTCGACGAAAAGATCAAGGCTTTGGAGAAAGAATAATGGTTGCTGCTCTCAGTAAACCTGTTGCTATAAAAATTTGATAGAAATTTCAGTTATATGCAGTAGGGAAGGTGGAGGAGAATCATCGAAGACAGATCTCTTAACGTGAGCAGATAAAGAAGGGTAGGAGTTTTAAAACTTCCCCGTCTTTATTTTTTTTAGAATGACCAAGGCATTTTGTCTGAGTGAATCATCTGATGAAAGTTATTGCTGTAATATCGCCAAACTTCAATAAAACCGCCATTAACGTCATTTTGCGAGGGTTTATTCATGTTCCGTTGCAGAATGCGCCGCAATCGACAACATTTCCGCTGTAATATGAGATGGTGGAAAAATGTATCAAAATTAAATCAAGTAGCTTGTGATTGTTGAGGGTCTCCTGTTGTTCTTTTAAAACAATACAATGGCTGCCTTCACGCTCAAATAAATAATTTCAGTATGAATAAATTACAACAGTTGCAGTTAATGGATAAGATATTGCGTGAACTGCAGGATCTTGAGAACAGCCAGACTTCTGTTCTGAAGAAGGTTGCGCAGATAGAAACACATAATATTACGCTAGATGACACGCTGCTTAATGATAAGCTTTCCGATCTGCATGAAGAAGTGAGCTCAAGCGTGGAGATCGTAACAGAACTGCTTGAAGCGTTTACAGCACGAAGAGAAAAATTCTATAGTGAAAACGAAAAGGCTTTGCAGGTTGACCCGACAGCTTAAATCGACCGGTCTGTTTTTTACTTCCGGCGATTATATCAGTTGTCATGTTGAAAGCTTGCTTGATATCCAGTTGCGGATCTTTGTTTCCGAATGATGAGGGAAAGTCAAACAGTGTTATGTCTAATTGAAAAGTCCTATGAATAAAAGCGAGACTTCGATCGGGTTAGCCGGATCGAAGCCTCGCTTTTAAGTTGAATTTAAAACCCGTAGATACCTCCTGAGACAGAGATCTGTTCTCCTGTCACCCATGCCGCATCATCGGATGCAAGCAACACCGCAAACTTCGCGATGTCATCCGGATGACCGATACGTCCAAGAGGAGTGCTGGCGATCAATTGTTTTTCAAGATCGCTACCTGTTATTCCCTGGCTATGCGTTCCTTCTGTTTCAGTAGCACCGGGAAGAATGGAATTGATGCGCACTTTTTTTGCGCCGAGTTCTTTGGATAACGCAATAGTGATCGCATCCAATGCTGCTTTTGTAGCGGAGTAGATGGAACTATTCGCCATGGGGCTTTTGCTTACACCCGAGCTGATATTAATGATGCTTCCGCCCTTGTCTCCAAAAAGTTTTAATGCTTCCTGTATAGCCAGCACAGATCCCAGTACGTTAATGTCAAATTGCTTCCGGTATAATTCCTCTGTTACCTGCTCGATCGCGGCGAACTGATAAATGCCCGCATTATTGACCAGGATATCCAACTGCCCGAAAGCCTTATTCGTTTCTTCAAACAGCCTGATCACATCGCCCGGCTTTGATACATCAGCCTGCACGGCGATAGCTGTGCCGCCACCCGCTGTGATAGCATTGACGACCCTGTCTGCTCCTTCCTTACTGGAAGAATAATTCACCACTACTTTAGCTCCTTCCTTCGCGAAATGTTCAGCGATAGATGCTCCTATTCCTTTCGATGCGCCCGTCACTACGGCTACCTTGTTTTTTAACTTGCTCATTTTTCTATTGATTTAATTCCTGAGATCAAAGGTAGATGGGTATGATTTATTTTGGTAACTTTGTAACGAAAAGTAACTGTAACACAGAAGTAATCGAGTAACAAAAAGGTAACCAGATGGATTGTAAAAAGCCTGAGAAAGAAGAACATAAAAAGAAAATGATGGCTATCCAGGATTCAATGGATGTGCTCAGTGGTAAATGGAAAATTGCGATCATCTCCTCAATTTGCCTGTACAATAAAAGAAGGTTCTCCGATGTTTTGAATGATGTTGCCGGCATTTCCAATAAGATGCTGAGTAAAGAACTAAAGGAACTGGAGATGAATAAACTGATCAAACGTACTGTTCTGGAGACCCAACCTATCACAGTGCAGTATGAATTGACCAGGCATGGTAAATCGTTGCAAACAATTATCCAGAACCTGACCGACTGGGGCATTCAGCACCGGAAAGTGATTGTTGGTACATAGTATTTGGATCGGACCTTAATATAGCGTTAATAACAAAAACGACGTCTGTAAGATCATTAACCCGACAATGGTTGGATGTGCAACTTTCTGAAAACTGATTCAAGACTTTTTAGCCAATCCTTTTATTCTTGTTGATATGTTAATTACCCTTCGTGCGCTGCTGCTTCAATTTTTCTTGTGCCTCTTACCAGCTTTGCTTCATGGACAGACACTGACAACGATGGATTCACCTGCATTCCTGCAGCGGGTGGCTCCGGCTGCCGCTTCTGTGCTGGAATCTTTCCGGGCCGCAGGATTGCAGCCAACCGAACATGTGTTAACAGACCAGGAGACGCGAGTCTTGCAGCAGGCTTTTGTTTTATTGCCACCGGTGTATGCACGCGTATTCAAAGATCATTTGCACAGCATCAGTTTTCTCGATAACATGCCCAACACAGCGCTCACTTCACCTGTTATGGGGGCAGATTCTGTAAGGCGTTACAACATTACTTTTCGCGCGGCTATTTTGCAGGAGACAATTTCGCAATGGGCCACCAAAAAGGAGATGACCTGTTATGATACAACCCAGGGCGGCAACTTGCGTCTGCATATCGATGGAGGCTCACTTCCAGCTATCGTTTATGTGCTGTTGCATGAAGGAGCGCACGTTATCGATGCTGTGCTGAATATTACTCCGCATCCCGCTGACCGGTCGGATGTTGTTGCGCCCACAACATTTACAAAGGGAATCTGGGAAAAGATGAATCGACCCGCTTCTTCATTTATGGATACACTCCTGGAGCAAACCCGCTTCCGCAGTGGTGGTGTTGTTCCGATAACGAAAGCAGCAGCCGTCTACCGGGCATTACAATATCAGCCGTTTGTATCACTTTATGCTATGGCCAGTTGGTTCGAAGACCTGGCTGAACTCGCCACTATCTATCACCTTACAAAAAAACTTGATCAGCCTTTCAGGATTGAGCTTTACCAGGGAGATAAAAAGTTTTTCCAGTATGTTCCAATGGAAAACCCATTAGTGAAAAAGCGCCTGTCAACACTTTCGCTATTCGATCCGGATCTCTGATCTGTTCTGGTTGAAGAGTTCAAGCCGTAAAATCATACAACGGTTATTGTACATTGATGAAATCGTGTCAGCTTACACCAGTTTTGTATAACCACCGCCTTTACCTGCGCCGAACAGTTAGTAAAACAAATGAACAAACCCTGTGTGTGGTCAAAACAGGATTGAAAAAAAGTGTTAACATTTTCCCGGGACATCATCATTATTTATATTTTCATTCGATATTACAATCAGCAAAAGATAAAAAATGGAACAGGACAGCATCAGTATGGAGGAATTAGCGAGGTATCGCAAGGATACGGCAGGCTGCCAAAATGTTGCTCATTTCAACAATGCCGGGGCCTCACTGCCGGCTGATGTGGTAGTCGACACAGTTGTTCAATACTTAAAAGCCGAAGCGATTTCCGGCGGATATGAGACGGAAGATCTGCACGCGGAGAAACTCGAGCAAGTGTATGCGTTGATCGCTGAGCTCATCGGCGGGCATAAAGATGAGATCGCGATCTGCGAAAACGCCAGCACGGCCTGGACAATCGCTTTTAAGGGATTATCATTGAAGCCGGGAGATGAGATCATCACCAGTGAGCTGGAGTATGTTTCTAATTTATTAAACCTTCTGGACGCTGAAAGAACCGGTGTGAAAGTGAACGTGATCATGAATGATGAACACGGTCATTTTCCTTTGCAGGCATTGGAACAGGCGATCAATGAGCAAACGAAACTGATCGCTGTCACACATATTCCTTCATCGGGTGGAAACATGCTGCCCATTGAAGAGATTGGCTCAATCGCACAGAAGCATCAGATCTTTTACATGGTAGACGCCTGCCAGAGTATTGGTCAATATCCGGTTGACGTGAAAAATATCAAATGCCAGGTTTTATCGGCAACCGGAAGGAAATATCTGCGCGCGCCGAGAGGCACTGGGTTTCTTTATGTCAGCAAGTCTGCACAAGAGATGGTGAGGCCATTGCTGATAGATCAGCACGCAACTTCGTCAATCTCCCTGGAGGGATATTCACTTCGCCCAGATGCGCGCCGTTACGAGCTTTACGAAAAGAACAGGGCCTTGTCTTTAGGATTGGGTAAAGCCGTTGAGTACGTTCTGGATGTAGGAATCGGCCGGGTATGGGAGCGGGTTCGGTCGTTAGCTGCGCTGATACGGGAGGGGTTAAGCGCGATCCCTGGTATAACGGTGCATGATCACGGAGATCAGTTATGCGGTATTGTAACGTTCACTTCGGATGCAATGCATAGCCGCGAATTGCGTGATAAACTGGTGAACAGGGGAATCAATGTATCGGTAGGTGGCGCAGCGGCAACCTTGCATTATATGCAACGGAACGGGTTGACAAGTTTGGTCAGGGCATCCGTTCACTACTATAATACGGAAGAGGAGATTGATAGATTGATAACAGCCGTGAAGGAAATTACAGTAGAACTGCAATAAAAGATCTCTGGTTGAAATGGAGATTACCTGCTGTATTGCTATACATGTTGCACAGGTCTTGCCTGTTAATCTGCTTCGTTTTGGTTGAATTGTTTAAAATCGGGATAAGCTATGTAGATCGTTTCCCTTTTCTGCTTGGCTGAAGATTATTATTATGTGCGCCAAAGGTAATTTGCCTCCAACGGACTGCTTAGTTCTCTATAGGCTTCAGCACCTTGCAGGGATTGCCAACGGCAATAACGTTTGCCGGAATATCTTTGGTCACCACACTTCCTGCTCCGATGACAGCATTGTCTCCGATAGTAACACCTGGTAATACGACTACATTCCCGCCAAACCATACATTGTTTCCGACACTTATCGGCTTTGCATATTCAAGTCCTTCATTCCTCGTGCGGGCATCGATAGGATGGCCCGCCGTATAAAAATTACAATTGGGACCGATAAACACGTTATCTCCAAAGGAGACGCGTGCACAGTCAAGGATCACGAGATTGTGGTTAGCGTAAAAGTTTTCTCCTATTTCAATATTATAACCATAGTCACACCAGAAACTCGGTTCGATGAGAAAATTATTCTTCGTACTTCCAATGATCGATCTGATCAGGTTGTTTCGTTTTTCCATATCAGCGTTTCTGGTTTGATTGTAATCGAAACAAAGTTCTTTACACCTGATACGTTCGTTTATAAGTTCCTGATCATAGTTGGCATTGTAAAGGAGGCCCTGGGCACATTTTTCTTTTTCAGTCATCATGTTTGGGTAGTTGAGTTTTGCGAAGATAGGGGGAATGGGGAGGTTTCAGAGTTCCATAAGTTTCAGAGGTTCCATAGGTTTCATAGGATTAAGAAATTATTCTGAAGTACTGGTATTAAAAGTTACTAGTTAATGAATACGACATTTCGACGTATCGCCAGTATCAGACCTCTGGAACCTATGAAACTTATGGAACCTCTGAAACCTCTGCCCCCGAAACGATAACCTCTATTTACTCCTGGCAAATTTCTCCAGCTCTGTGTTGAATTTATTCATCTCTTCAAAGAAGAGTGCGTGGCCGCTGTTTTCGAATCTGACGATGTAAGAGTTTTTGATCCCTTTGTTCAGTTCTTCCGCAAAGGCAAAGGGAATCAGTTTGTCTTTGGTGCCCTGGAATATTGCAACAGGAATATTGATCTTAGAGAGTTCCGGACGCAGATCCAGATCACGTAAAGCGGTGATGGATTGTGTGATCGCAAACGGGGATGCTTCGAGGTTGATATTCTCCAACCATTTTTCTACATTCTTTGAGAGGCTTGTGCCTTGTGCTGCAAAATCAGCGCCGAATCCGGCAATGAGATCCTGCCTGTTGGTTTTAGTGGCTTTTATTAAAGCGGCTGCATCTGCTGGCGCTACACCATGGGGAGAGCCTTCTCTTTTTGTCCATGAAGGAGCTGCTGCTGCGAACAAAGCGAGTTTGCTGATATGCGCGGAGTTGTATTTTGTGATGTAGTGAAGAACCACGGCACCACCCATTGAAAAGCCACCCAGCACAGCATCTTTGATCTTCAGTTTTTCAAGCACTACTTTGATGTCATCAGAAAAAACATCAAAGTTGTATTTGCCATAGGGCTTATCTGATTTTCCAAAACCGCGGAGACTGATGCCGATCACCCTGAATCCTTTTTGCTCGAAGTACTGGTATTGATATTCATACATAGCATCGCTAAGCGGCCAGCCATGAATGAGCACGATCGGTTGACCATTGCCCAGGTCGG
>JBEVKW010000448.1:0-3065 GCA_040509495.1 Chitinophagaceae bacterium
ATCGATGATCAATGTAAATACAGATAATTACGTGATCAACCGTAGCGGTATTGACAACGTTCGGGCAAACGATGTAAGATCTACTGAGCTTGCATTCAAGCAGAATACATTTTTCTCTTCACAGGTGATCGGTGAACATACCCTTTCAACTCCGTTAAAATTGAAATGGTATGGTTCCTTCAACATCCTGGATGGCCAGAACCCTGATCAGCGCCGTCTTGCTTATACACGCACAGCAGGCAGTCAAAGTCCTTATACATTGCTGATCGGTAACTCACTTTCCCAGGAAAGCGGTAGCCGGATCTTCCAGGATCTTAGCGACTATATCTATACCGCAGGTGGTGATCTTACTTACAGCTTTAAATGGCTGGGGCAGAGCCAAACCCTCAAAGGAGGATACATGCTGCAGATCAAAGACCGTCTGTATGATGCAAAATTGTTTGCTAACCGTCTTCCGTCTGACAACGTAGCGCTGAGAAATCTGCCGGCTGATAAAGTATTTGCACCGGAGAATTTCGGTAATGGATCAGACAACCTGTTTGCATTCGATGCGATCAAAGGCAACACCTTCCGCTACATGGCAAATACCATTCTGAATGCAGGCTTCCTTCAGTTAGATAACCAATTCACTTCCGCCTTGCGCGTGGTTTGGGGTCTTCGCGTAGAAAACTATGATCAGCTGGTTGGTAGTGTGAAGAAGTATGATCCAAGACATACACATTCTGAAGTGATCGACTTCCTGCCTGGCCTGAACGCTACCTATAAGCTGAATAACAAAACAAACCTGCGTTTGTCAGGATCTCAAACAGTGATCCGTCCTGAGCTGCGTGAACTGGCTGCGCTGAACCTTTACGATTTTGAATTGAATGCTTCTGTACAGGGTAATCCCAACCTGGAGCGTACGAAAGTTACCAATGCAGATTTCCGTTACGAATACTATCCACGCGCTGGTGAAGTAATGAGCGCTGGTGTATTCTATAAATACTTCAACAACCCGATCGAACAGGTATTCAACCAGGGAAGCGGTGGTGCAAGTACTTTCAACTTTCAGAATCCTGAAAAAGCACAGTCATACGGTGCTGAAGTTGAATTCCGCAAACGTCTCGACTTTGCAAACGCTCTCAGAAATTTCACCTTCCAGGCAAATGCTGCATATATCTACAGCCGCGTGACAGATAAATCAGCCAACCTGAATATCGATCGCCCTATGCAAGGTCAGTCGCCATACCTGATCAACCTTGGTGTAATGTATGACCTCGAGAAACAAGGCTTCAATGCAACATTATTGTTCAACCAGATCGGCGAACGTATCTACCTCGTGGGTGACATCAGCGCTGGCGCAGGTGCTCCGGATATTTATGAAGCTCCAAGACCGGTAATGGACTTCCAGGTTGCGAAAAAGATCATCAAAAATAAAGGTGAGTTAAGATTGAATATCTCTGATATCCTCAATCAGACGCAATACTTCTATCAGAATGCTCCGGGCAATAAGAGAAGCTTCCAGAAAAGCGAAGATGCTTATCGTTTTACCCGCCGCTTCGGAACGACGTTCAGCCTGACTTTTAATTACTCTATCATCTAATAACTGTCAATAAAATCTTTAAATACAAACAAGATCATGAAAAAGTACATCTTTTGTTTAACTGCGATTAGCGCTCTGGCAATCTCCAGCTGTCGGAAAATTGAAGCCGATGGAGAGAAGGAAGTGATTGTGATCACGCAGCCGGGATCTGGCGGTGGCAATACCGGTCAAACCATTACTATCTCTGGCCGTATCAATGCTGACACCATCCTGAGAAAAGAAAATACTTACATCCTCAAAGGACTCGTATATGTGGTAGGTGACCACACCATGACCATCGAAGCAGGAACTACTGTTAAAGGTTCTTACAGTGGCAGCGACGTTGCTGCACTGGTTATCACCCGTGGCTCCAAGATCGTAGCAAATGGTACGCAGGAAGCTCCGATCGTATTCACTTCTTCATCTCCTACTCCACAGTCAGGTGACTGGGGCGGTATCGTACTTTGCGGTAAAGCAAGCATCAATACTACGTTCTCCGGAACTGGTGGCGGTCCTGGTATCCTCGAAGTAGAAGGCGGCGTTAACAACTCATTTGGCGACGGTCTTGCCGGCGGTGGTGCCACTCCGAATGATGATGATAGCTCCGGCGTACTTAAATATGTTCGTATCGAATACGCTGGTTACGCTTTCCAGCCTGATAAAGAGATCAACAGCCTGACAATGGCAGCGGTAGGTCGTAAGACCGTGATCGACCACGTTCAGGTTACCTATGCGAAAGATGATGCATTCGAATGGTTCGGCGGTACAGTGAACTGTAAATACCTGATCGCTTACAAAACGCAGGATGATGATTTCGATTCTGATAACGGATTCAGCGGAAGCGTACAATTCGGTCTGATCGTGAGAGACTCTGCCATTGCCGATATCTCTAAATCTGAGTCATTCGAAAGCGATAACAACGCGAGCGGTACAGATGCAACGCCTCAAACAAGAGCGGTATTCTCCAATGTAACGGCATTCGGACCAACAGCGGCTCTTAACAATATTGGTAACAGCAACTACCTCGGTGCTGCTGTACAGATCAGAAGAAATTCTTCTATCTCGATCTTCAACTCAGCATTCGTAGGCTGGCCGATCGGTATCCAACTGAACGCTTCCCAGGGTAACACCGACTTTAATGCAACTGCAGGAAGAATCCAGCTTGCTGGTATCATTATCGCTGGTGCAACGAAAAAGCCTTTGGAGTTCGTGCCTTTTGCAACACCAACTGCCAACAGTTTTGCGAACGAAGCAGCATTCACTACCTGGTTCAATGATGCAAGCCGTAAAAACAGAATTCTTACAACTGTTGATGAAGTACGCTATACAAGACCTTTCGATTACCTGAATCCGGATTGGCAGCCATTTGCTAACAGCGGATCACCTACACTGATCACTGGTACGAATACTTACTTCAATGATCCTATCATTGTAGCACGTCCTTTCATTCAGAAAGTTGATTTCCTTGGTGGTATCGGACCTTCTGGTGTGTTTTCGAACTGGC
>JBEVKW010000449.1:0-13308 GCA_040509495.1 Chitinophagaceae bacterium
ACTTTTTACTTAAAAAAGGATGGTGGCCGGGAGCCAATCGTTTTGGTAAGGAAAAGGCTCCGGCATGGACTTAGGCGTTCAGATAGGGCTTGAGTAACTCTGCATTTTTATTGCTGCGCAGCTTGGTGATAGCTTTTTCCTTGATCTGGCGAACCCTTTCAGGAGTCAGGTCATAACGGCGGGCAATTTCATCGAGGCTTAACGGGTGGTCGATCCCGATGCCAAAGAAATAGCAGAGCATTTGTTGCTGACGTTTGTCGAGCGTTTGCATGGAGCGGTGGAGCTCAGCTCGCAGCGACTCACGGTGGTCCATCTTCTTGTCAGACAATTCAGTGTTCTCGTCAGCTGTTGTGTCGAGCAAACTTGTTTCATCTTCGCTTGTAAAAGGGGCATCTAAACTTACGTGATCTGCATGCCAACCCATGGCTTCATCGACTTCGGTGGTGTCTATTCCAAGGTGGCCGGCAATTTCCTCAGTAGACGCGCTACGGCCGAGCTCCTGCTCCAGTTTATTCTGCGCGTTGCGGATGCTGCGCGTCATTACTGTCTTATTTTGTGGCAATCGAACCAGGCGGGATTGTTCGTTGATCGCCTGTAACATCTGCTGGCGTACATGCCATACTGCAAATGATACAAACTTGAATCCGCGCGTTGCGTCAAAACGTTCCGCTGCTCTCACTAACCCGATATTCCCTTCATTGATCAGGTCGGGCAGAGAAAGACCCTGTCCCTGGAATTGTTTCGCTACCGAGACAACGAAACGCAGGTTCGCTTTGATCAGCGCATCCTTCGCCTGTTTGTCTCCTTTGGAAATCAGGCTCGCCAGGCGGAACTCCTCGTCTCCGGAAATGAGGTCCATCTTGTTAATTTCCTGCAGGTACTTATTTACACTTAAATACTCCCTACTGGTAATTGAAGCGGAAATTTTTAACTGTCGCATAACTGGTTGTTGATTGTGATACAAAGGAACGAAGCTGCAGGGCCGTAAAAAATAGAGCAGATTGCTGTTCTCGTGTCATAAAAACGGGCCATCACTTTGTAGTGTTTATTCGACACGCCCATGTTCCTGAAAACGAATATTTTAGCTAAATCCTACTTATATATAACCGCCTTATGCGCAGCTAAACCACTACCTGAAACACAATCCTTTATATTTTTTGCCCCTGAACGGCTACTTACGCGGAAAATAGGGCCGGCAGATGTACAGAATGTATATTATTCATAATGTACGAATCACTTCGTATGGCTTTTTTGACAGTTCATCACAATTGAGTCTTACGGCTGGACGGTCCAACGCAATATTTGCGTGTCATGAAAAAACTCAACACCCTTATCCTCCTTCTATTTGCTGCACTGCTGGCAAATGCCCAGGATTCCCTGACCGTAAAGGGAATTGTGCGTGATAACAATGAAAAAGCACTGACCGCCGTAACAGTTTCCCTGGTAAAAGCAGCCGATTCTTCGCTGGTCAAACTGGCGCTTACTACACCCGACGGCCAGTTCGAGTTCAGAGGCGTAAAAGCGGGCAGCTACCGTATTCTTGCCAGCTTTGTAGGTTTTGCCCAGCAATACTCGCCCATATTTGACCTGACGGCTGATGCGCAGGTGGCCGCTATCAGGATGGAGCCGCAGGCGCAGTCGCTGGGCGGTGTAACAGTTCAGGCCAAACGGCCAATGGTGGAAGCCAAACTGGATAAAATGGTGGTGAACGTGGACGCCTCGCCATCAAACGCATCGAACACTGTGCTGGAATTGCTGGAAAAGTCGCCCGGCATCTCCGTCGACCGCGATGGAAATATCAGCCTGAAAGGCAAACAGGGAGTAACAGTGCTGATCGACGGGAAGCAAACATATCTTGGCGGTGAGGAACTGGCCAATCTTTTGAAAAGTATGTCAGCCAGCCAGCTTGACCAGATCGAGATCATGACGCAGCCATCTGCTAAATATGATGCAGCAGGAAATTCAGGCATCATCAACCTGCGTACAAAAAAGACAAAAGCAACAGGTTTCAATGGAAACATCAGCATTGGTTTCATCCAGGGCAATTATCCGAAATCTCCAAACAGTTTCAGCTTTAACCTTCGCAAAGGAAAGGTCAATTTCTTTTCAAGTGGCGGTTATACGTTCTGGCAGAGTGATTCAAAACAATATCTGAACAGGAAGTTCCGCAATACTTCCACGACTTCCGAATTCGATCAAAACGGCTGGCAGAAAAATACCTCCAAAAGTTACAATCTGCGCCTGGGAATGGACTATGCAGCAAGTAACAGGACCACGATCGGATTTATGGTAAATGGAATGACTAATCGGGTTAATGGAGTCAATCGAAGTAACGGGGATTTTTACAGTAATGATTCGAATATCCCGGATTCCAGTATATCAGCTACCAATAGCCGGAAGAATACGTTCAAAAATTTTACGGCCAACCTCAACCTCCGGCATCAGTTGAATAAAAACGGTCGCGAGCTTACTGCTGATCTTGATTACGTGAAATACAGCTCCGCGTTGGATCAGTTCACCGATAATCAGATGATCTATCCTTCAGATCCTGTATCACAATACCTGCTTCGCGCCATCCTGCCAACAAAGATCGATGTATATACGGTAAAGGCGGATTATACACATCCGTTGGATAAAGAATCGAAATTTGAGGCTGGCTTTAAAACAAGCCTTGTAAAGACGGATAATAATGCTCCTTATGAAACCTGGGACGCGGGCCAGGATAAATGGGTGGACGATGTACGGAAAGACCATTTCGCTTATGATGAACAGATCAGCGCTGTTTATATAAATTTCAATAAACAAATAAAGAAATGGGGTTTCCAGACCGGTCTACGCGGTGAGCATACTCATTCAACGGGTAAACAGGTGCTGATAGGGAAGAGCATTTCACGAAACTATTTCCAGGTATTTCCCACAGCCTATATCAGCTTTTCGATGAATGATAAAAACCAGTTCGGTTTGAACTATGGCAGAAGGATCACCCGCCCGAATTACCAGGATATGAACCCGTTTCAAAAGTTCCTGGACCTTTATACTTTCAACCAGGGGAATCCTTACCTGACGCCGCAGTTCACGCATAACATTGAACTGAGCCATATTTTCGCCGGCAAACTGAATACATCTGTTAATTACACTTTTACAACTGATATAATCAATGACATCATCAAGCAGAATGACGAAACAAAAGTGATTTACCAGACAAAAGAAAATATCGCGTCCAGCCGTAATATTGGTATTACCATAAATTATAACGCTCCCTTACTAAAATGGTGGACCGTCAGCCTCTATGCCAATGGCTACAATAATCGATACAAAGGACTCGTAAATAATGTGATGCTGCAGAAGGAGATCTTCGGATATTTTTTCAATGTGAATAACCAGTTCAAGTTTGCCAAAACATGGGGTGCAGAGGTGAGCGGTTTTTATCAGAGCAGGTTTCTTTATACGAGTATGTTCATTATCGAGCCAATGGGGGTGATCTCGTTTGGTGCGAGCAAGCAGATCCTGAATAACAAAGGTTCGCTGAAGCTGAGCATCAACGATGCTTTCTTTCTTCAGAAATCAAATGTCGATATACGGCATGGTAACATAAATATGCGTGTGGAGAACAGCTGGGACAACCGGCGTGTTGGCCTGACGTTCACGTATCGTTTTTCAAAAGGACAGGCCGTGCAGCAGCGTAAACAATCTGGAAGTTCGCAGGACGAGCAGCGGCGGATAGGCGGGGGGAACTAGGCCCCTGTCTCCAGGGCTCGGGCGTGATGTACCGGTGATTGTCTCACCCTGGCAGTCGACTTCAGATCTGGTTCGCGTGTAGCAGTGCGGCGGAAGCGACAAAGTCTTGCACGGCTTTCGCCGCTGTGGATGGCCGCTCTGCCGAATTCCCGACACGCTTTGGGGTTGGGTGGCTCGCGTTCCCGCATGCCCTTCCTTTTCAGGATTGATCCATTCATAAACTTTATTCCTCAATCCATCATTTTTAACAAGGTTCCCCGACCACGGTAAAGAATCTTTGCGGTCTTATGAGACTAACCTTAACCGCACTCGCTTGTTTATTTTTCCTGGCGCCTGTATTCGCTCAGGATTCCCTGTCTGTAAAAGGAACAGTTCGTGACGCTGAAAAGCCGCTGGCTGCCGTTACCGTTTCCCTGTTAAGATCAACCGATTCTTCCTTAGTAAAACTTGCACTGACCAACCAGGAAGGTGTTTATGAATTTCATGGCATCAAACCCGGTTCTTACCGGATCATGACCACGTTTGTGGGTCTTGCAACGCAGTATTCCGACGCTATCGAACTTACCGCTACCCGCGAGCTGCCATTGATCACCATGCAGCCGCAGGCACAATCTCTTGCCGGCGTAACGGTGCAGGCAAAACGTCCGATGGTTGAAGCCCGGCTGGATAAGATGGTGGTGAATGTAGATGCTTCTCCATCCAATGCAGCCAATAACATCCTCGAAGTACTGGAAAAATCACCCGGCATCTCTGTTGACCGCGATGGCAATATCAGCCTGAAAGGAAAACAGGGGGTGATCGTGCTGATGGATGGAAAACAAACTTACCTCAGCGGCCAGGACCTTGCCAATCTGTTGAAGAGTATGTCTGCCAGTCAGCTTGACCAGATAGAGATCATGACGCAACCGTCGGCGAAATATGATGCCGCAGGTAATTCGGGTATCATCAATCTGAAAACAAAAAAGAATAAAACGATGGGCTTTAACGGTAGTGTAAGCACGTCATTTATACAAGGTAATTATCCGAAATCTCCCAATAGTTTCAGTTTTAACTATCGAAAAGGAAAAGTGAATTTCTTCTCCAACGGTGGTTATACATTCTGGCAAAGTAACAGCGACCAGACATTGACCCGGAATTTCCATGACAACGGGCAGACCACTGTATTTGACCAGGTAGGCTTTCAGAAAAATACCAGTCATAATTTCAACCTCCGTCTTGGAATGGATTATACCGTGGATGCAAAAACAACGCTGGGTTTTACAGTGAACGGGATCTCCAACAGCAATGACGGCATGAATCTCAGCAACGGCCGTTTCTTTAAGAAAACAACAGGAATTGCTGATTCCACCATTACGGCATTGAATGACCAGGACAATAAGTTCAGGAACTTCAGTGCGAATATCAATTTCCGCAAACAACTAAACGCCAATGGACGCGAATTGTCTGCTGATGTGGACTATATCAGGTACAGTTCTGAGATCGACCAGTATACCGACAATAAAGTGTTATATCCTTCGAGCCCTTTGTCGCAATATCTCCTGCGCGCGATCCTTCCAACAGATATAGATATATACACAGCGAAAGTGGATTATTCCCATCCATTCGGTAAGGATGCAAAATTTGAGACAGGTGCTAAAACCAGCCTGATCAAAACCGATAACAACGCGCCTTACGAAACCTGGGATGAATCTCAGGATAAATGGGTAGACGATAAACGTAAAGATCATTTTGCCTATGATGAGCAGATCAGTGCGGTGTATGTCAACTTCAGCAAGCAGGTCAAAAAATGGGGATTTCAAACTGGATTGCGTGGTGAGCATACTCATTCCAAAGGCAAACAGGTATTGCTGAACAGAAGTATTTCAAGAGATTACTTCCAGGTATTTCCGACAGCTTATATCAGTTATTCAATGAATGACAAGAACCAATTTGGATTGAATTACGGCAGACGGATCGAGCGTCCGGATTACCAGGATATGAATCCCTTCCAGCAATTCCTGGATCTTTATACCTATAACCAGGGTAATCCATATCTCACGCCTCAGTTCACCAACAGTGTGGAGCTGAGCCATATTTTCGCAGGCAAATTAAGCACAACACTTAACTATACTCATACTACTGATATCATCAATGATATCCTGAAACAGAATGATGTAACGAAAGTTACTTTCCAGACAAAAGAAAATGTGGCAACCAGTCGCAATATTGGTTTGGCCATTAGTTACAATGCTCCCTTGAAAAAATGGTGGACGATCAGTCTTTACGGAAACGGTTATAACAACCTGTACAAGGGTCTGGTGAATAACGTGATGCTGAAGACAGATGTATTTACCTACATGTTCAATATGAACAACCAGTTCAGGTTTGCCAAAACATGGGGAGCGGAGGTTAGTGGTTTTTATCAGAGCAAGACCCTGATGACAAGTATGTTCATTATAGATCCGATGTATGTACTGTCATTCGGGGCAAGCAAGCAGATCCTGAAAAACAAAGGTTCACTTCGCTTAAGTGTAATTGATCCGTTCCGTTTGCAGAAGGCTAATGTATGGGTCCGTCATGATAATATCGATATGCTTGTTACGAATCAATGGGATAACCGTCGTGTGGGACTGACCTTTACTTACCGCTTTGCAAAAGGTCAGGCTGTGCAGCAAAGAAGACAGACGGGTGGAGCGGCTGATGAGCAAAAACGCATCGGGAACGCGAATTAATCACTAATAGCCTCGAATGGGCGCGATAGAGAACTTCTCTTTCCTGGTTTTCCCCAGGGAAAAGAAGTTTTTATTTTTCTCAAACGCACGGCATCTCCTTTTCTTTCAACCGCTATTCGCGCTCATTCCGGGCCATTCGTGTAAATTCGCGGATGATTTTTAGTACCGAAGCAAAACTCTCCCAACTTTCCATTCACAAGGTCGGCAATAAAGCCGCGGCAGAGCCGCTGGCATTGTCGGAGCAGCCGTACCCGGTAGAGGACGAAGTATTGAATGGGATTTTGTTGCAATATTTTACAGGCGGATTTTTAAAGGTCAATGAAATATACAGGTTGCATCATCCAACGTCTAACCTGGAATTGAATGAAGTATACCATTTCTGCAAAAGCATTTTTGCGGATCCGGAAAGCTTTCATGAGAACAGCCGCCAGCTGGCCAGGCAGTTGTATGATATCGCCGATCATCCGAATATCAAGCCCGGAGAGTTCTATGTTGTTTATTTTCAGAATATCCAGGTTGAAGGTGCATTGGTGGACGCGGTCGGATTGTTCAAGTCGGAGAATAAAGAAACCTATCTTAAAGTAACACCTTCCGCGGGAGCATTCGGCCTGTCTTATGAATCGGAGGCGATCAATATCAAAAAACTGGACAAGGCCTGTATCGTTTTCAATGTTGAACCGGAGTCGGGATACAAGGTGGCGATCATCGACAATACCAATAAATCAGGCGAAGCGGTTTACTGGATGGATGTATTCCTGAACCTGCAGATCCGCAATGATGAATACAACCAGACGCACAATGTGCTGAGTATTTATAAAGAATTCATCACGGAAAAACTGGATGAGAAACTGGAAGTATCCAAGCCGGATAAGATCGATCTGCTGAATCGTTCCATCCGTTATTTCAAAGAGAATGAACAATTCAATTTAGACGAATTCTCCAATGTTGTGCTGGATAATCCTGTAGCGATCCAGGAGTGGAAGGATTATAAGCAACATTATGAACAGGAATCAGGCAATGAGATCGGCGACTCTTTTTCGATCAATAACGCTGCCGTAAAGAAACAGGCAAGAACGTACAAAAGTGTACTGAAACTGGATAAGAACTTTCATATTTATATACACGGTAACCGTGATCTGATAGAGAAGGGATTTGATGAATCGGTAAAGATGAGTTACTACAAGGTTTATTTCAATGAGGAACAATAGGCCGTTTTTTGAAAGGCTTCGAATCCTGCACATGGAGTTCCCTTCGCCAGTTTCCAGCAAGGCCTGGTTTCAAAAGAAAATGATCATTCTGTTAAACTATTCCTGGTGAGACAGGTCTGAGGTCTACAAAATCGCTTTTATGAAGATGTTCAGGCTGTTTCTTTCTTCAGTATTAATGTTAGCGGCAGTAGCCGGTTTCTCACAAACTTCTTCTTCATCAGATTCAACCGGTCTGCCCGGTGATGATTTCAGTCTCCAGGGAGCATTGGCCCTGTTTAAAAGATCTTCCACGGTGGAAGAGTTTGAAAAGCTTTTAAATACTGAATCGGGTAATGTCAACAACCTGGACCTGAATAACGACGGTCAAACTGATTATGTGAAGGTGATCGATAAGTCTGTTAACGGGGTGCATGCATTCATTTTACAGGTGCCGGTATCTGAAAATGAGAACCAGGATATTGCAGTAATAGAGCTGGAAAAAACAGGCGATGCAGCCGCGCATTTGCAGATCATTGGAGATGAAGATATCTATGGGGAGGAAACGATCGTAGAGCCGGAGGAGCCTGGTGAGGCAATGGCAATGATGATGATGCCATCAACAGGTTCAAGATACGATCATGGTCCGGCGGCCTTACTGCATCAGACGGCAGTTGTCGTTGTGAATGTTTGGGCGTGGCCGGTGGTAAGATTTGTATATGCGCCTTCTTATGTGAGCTGGGTTTCACCGTGGCACTGGACGCGCCGTCCGGTATGGTGGAGACCCTGGAGGCCTGTGAGCTGGGCAGTATGGCGCCCGCGCAGAGCGGTGTATGCGGGGCATTATGTGGTTGTCAGACATCGCCGGGTCATAAGGGCGCGGCAGGTATACAGACCTGTCCGTTCTACTTCCGCCATTGTTCACACCCGGTATTCGGCATCTGTAGGACGTTACCGAGCCACCCGTACTACTACCACCGTTGAAGGAAGAAATGGGCGCAAGGTAAAAGTGACAAAAACAAAAGTGCGCCGCCGCAGATAATGTATTAGCTAATGAACAGATGTGGCGGTTGAAACTAAGCATTCAATTGCCACCATCTTTTTATACTATTTTTCTTCTTCAAGACCGCTATTGATCTTCGACGTTTCCCAGTAATCTTTACCGTAGTTCACAAAAACTTCAGTGCCTGCGGGAATACGTTTCGTTGCTTTGATGAAAACGCGTGTGCCATCAATCTCGAAAAAGCTGTTATTGCGTAGCCCTTCAATGCGAACAGGTCCTGCAGCGTCATTTGCATAGCGTGCAAGATATTCAGGATGCGGAGCGCCGTTGATCACGTGATTTTTATTGACATAGCAGATGTAGGGATTATTGATATCATGCATGATCTCTTTCCAGGAAGTAACTGTTCCAAGATATTCGATGATCAATGTTCCCCTTGGGATATCAACTTTTGTGAAAAGACCCATGCCGGCACCAGGTAAGGTGGATGGTTGGATGAACAGGTTTTCGTCTTGTTGATTCATGGTCGTATTAAAGCTGGCGAAGATAGGGGAAAATGGGGATTGGACCACGGACCCCGGGAAGAGAATGAGCATAGCGAAGTGTTGATTGATCGATATAAAATTTGCGAGCTGACAATTCTTCCGGCATTGCTAACTGTGTTCGTATCATCGTATGCGGTCCGCGATCTGGAGGCCGTCATCTCTTTTACCCCCGTATCTCCATTCTTATCAGCGCTTCTTCAACCGAAGTGCGTATAGCCCGTCCATATTTATCATTGGGCAGATGGGGGATAAAGCCAGCAGCCAGCTGATAATTCCGTTTTGCTTTTGAGTAGTGGTGCAGTGTTTCGTATGATTTTCCGATGGCGAGGTATAGCGGAGACAGGTATTCCTGTGCAATCTCCTCTTCGATCCGCAGAGCGAATTGAAGCGCCTGTTCGTTCCAGTAAAGGCATTCGTGGGGCTCTTCCTGGTGACGGCCCAGTGAACGTGCTGCGGTGAATTTATCTGCGTCGGAGACAGCGATCTCCCAGGCTTCCAGGTATAGCTGGCAAGCGGTGTGGAGGTTGCCTAATGCCTCTTCATTCATGCCCCTGGCGCATAAGCGGGATACAGTATTTCGGGGAGTGAAATCCATCGGGCAAAGATAATTATCCGGAAGATATCGGGAGTGAACCGATCTGCTTATCAGCAGGGTTTTGTGAGTTCTCCCGGAGCATTCATATGAGGAGGCAAGCTTCCGTGTCGGCCTTAGCATGTAGTCGTCAACCTCACATGTATTGTTATTTATCTGTCTTAACTTGCGGTTCAATCAACAAGGTATGAACAGAATCGAAATCTCTATCAGTAAGCGGAAAATGATCATTTCATTAATCGGGTGCCTGGCTTTTGTACTGGCAGGTTTCCTGTTTTTGCTTCAACCTTCAACCTTTGCGGGTAAGACGGTGGTCAGGAGCGGTTCCATGATCATGATCGTTGGCGTATTATCGATTCTGTTCTTTGGTCTTTGCGGATATTTTATCGCGAAGAAATTATTTACCAAAACTCCGGGATTGATCATTGATGACAGGGGGATCTCAGATCAATCCAGTGGCATCGAATCTGGTTTTATTCCCTGGCAGGATATACAAGAGATCAGCACATTTAAAATATTCAAACAGGAGTTTGTGACCGTGTTATTGAAAGACCCGCAGAAATATATTGATGCCGAGTCAAATATGGCAAAGAAGAAAGTGATGCAGGCCAACCTTCGCTCCGCGGGAACGCCGTATTGTATATCAACCAATACGCTTAATATCAAATTTAAAACACTGCACACACTGTTAAAAGAAAGATTACAACAAAGCCGGTAACCGGCATCAGCTTAATAATTCGCTAAGTTCAATTAAGAGGGCCGCCTGGGCAGGAATGATCTTTTTATGCGCGGCATTTAAATCAAACCACTCTGCGCGATCTACTTCAGGAAATGATTGCATACGGCCTGATCGTGGTGGCCATTCGATCTCGAAAACATTACTGTTGATCTGGCTTGCATCCAGGTCATATTCAACGGCGAAAGCATCCACCCATTTACCTGATTTCTGTTTGATGGATGTTAAGGGAGTAAATGTTGCTGCTTTGATAGCATGGCCTGTTTCTTCAAGGAATTCCCTTTTGGCAGCAGCCAGCACTTCTTCCTGGGCATCATATTCTCCTTTGGGAACACTCCAGGATGCTTCGTCCTTGTTTTTCCAGAATGGTCCGCCGGGATGAACAAGCAGTACTTCGAGGAAGCCATTCACAGAACGATACGCCAAAATACCTGCACTTCGTGGTTTCATTGAATGAATTTACGGAGTCTGATCCTTCGGAATATTCTTTGGCCGGTATTTAAGATTTTCTTTCATCCGCCGATAGGCAGATTCGTCTATTGTTTGATTGGGATATTCCGGGTTCAGCAGCTCTCGGTGTGCAGGGAACCAGAACCAGTAAAGTGGAGTGTAAGAGTTCCGTAACTCGGCAAGGTAATTGGGTTTTATTTCATTCAATCTTTCTTCTTCAAAACAAAGTCCTGCCTCATTGGCTCTGGTGAGCAGCCAGTTCAGGGGGATATCACTAAGCCCGCAGTCGGCGTATCCACCGCCAACATTAGAATGAACGCCGGAGAACCAGCGCTGTTCCATTTTTTGCGGGTGATAGGGGTTATTGATCACGGTGCTGCTTTGCTGCCATAGTGTTGGCAGGAACAGGCGGCGTTTTTCATCTATTGCCAATGCATGATAGGCGTGCTGTACGGTGCTGCCCAGAGTAAGGTCATGGAATTTGTAACGGTTCCGGTTGCGCAATTTGTACCAGGGCAGTGGAATGCCGAGGCTGCCCACTGTATCCCAGACGCCGATAAAATGAACGGGGGTCTGGTCTTCATGCGAATACCGGTGGCGAAAAGAGGTCATCAGATCTGAGTCTGGTGATGAATATTTGTTCCTGTCGCGATAAAGATTGTACGCTTTATCAACCAGCATGATGTTTTCCGGTCTTAAGATGCCGCAGTTGCGGATCAGTCCGCCGATGCTGCGCGCCGTATAAGCACCACGGCTGAATCCGAACAGGTAGATCTGGTCGCCGGGGTCATAGTTCAACATAAGGAACGTGTACATGTCCTTTATGTTTTTATCGATACCGGCTCCGGTCGCCCCGCCGATGAGCCGGTCTTTCCAGGTATAACCGGTTCCCACTCCCTGGTCATATATCTTAAGCTGACGCACGGGTTTATAGGCATCTGAATTGTCTGTGCTGCAGATGGCGCGGAACATCTTTTCTACATTTGTTTCAACAGGTAAACCGCGGTCTTTATTTTCTGGTTTATTCCAGGTACCATCACTGCAGGTGATCAATCGTTTCATCAGAACAAGTTATTAGTTGGTTAACGGATTTTTATCGGATGGAACTTATTTGGCGGAGAGATACTTGCTGAAAACCCAGCCTTCGATGTCATTCAGTCCGTGAATATGGTCAGTAACATCAACAAGGCTCCAGCTTCCTTCTCGCTTCAATATTTCAACGGTAGTGTTTTTGGGAAGGGGATCAGATACTGTAACGAATTGCGTTCCTGCCCCGGACCGGATATTGACGGAGGTGGTGGTGAGAAACGGACTGGCAGTAGCGGCTTTTCTTCCCATTGCGCGGGAGCGGAAGCTTGCCATCGGGAATGCAGGTCCGGGATCGCTCTTGCGGTGCGGAGCGATCTCATCATGACCCACCACATCTTTTAACGAGTATGTTTTTACCAGTGCAGCAGCTACCTCCGCGGCAACCTGTAATTGAACGTCGGAATAAACCTGCCATCCGGTGCTCGCAGTTTCATTGCGGTGCGTTGCGATGATCACATCATTATCAGGGATCGTTTTTTTGTCGAGCTGACTGATCCAGGTACTGCCGGACTTTGCCAAACGTCCCGCGTTGACGAGTTCAATGCCGATGGAGAATTTGTTAAGCCCGACGAGTCCATTCCATTCGCTGATACCTGCATGCCATGTGATGATGTTGAATGGAGCAAATTGCGTGATGCTTCCATCTGTATCGATCAGCAAATGTGCGGAAGCCTGTGCTTCTTTATTCAAAAACCAATTGATCGAACCCTTTTCTGAAGTGGACGCCGTGTAGTGCATCACAAGATATTGCGGTGTATACGTGCCGCCTTTGTTGGGTGTTGGCTTGAAGTCGACCTGTTTATTGTTATTGTCGAACAACAGGTGGTTAACGATTTTCATGATCAAAAGGTTTATGGTAAATGAATGATGATATACATACGGGAATGCGTACGCAGGTACGTTGCTGCTAAAAAGTCTTAACCTTGTTGATCGTCAATCGACATATCGTAAAAGAAAGCAGGGCAGGAGCTCACTGGAACCAGTGATATTTAAAGGTACGATAAGGCAGATTTGCAGCCAAGTGGCTGAAGTGAAACTACCGGTTTGTGGGAGATGGATTGGACTGATTGAGGTATAGTTTGCGCGTTGCTCACCCTTTTGGGCTATGTCGCGGGATGGATAAGTATCGCAGAGGACGCAAAGAAGTCGCAGAGAGCGCAAAGAAGCTGCAGAGAGCGCAAAGAAGCCGCAGAACGCAAAGAAGCCGCAGAACGCAAAGAAGCCGCAAACAAAGCTGCAGGGAGCGCAAAGAAGCCGCAG
>JBEVKW010000450.1:0-14951 GCA_040509495.1 Chitinophagaceae bacterium
CGAGAAGGCTGTGATCTATTTTCAAACAGATCATTTGTTTATAAAAAATATCGGAGAAGCTCCGTTACATATTGATGGAGATCCTGCAGAAACACCGGATAGTTTGGATATTGTAGTAAAGAAGAAGTGTTTCAGATTATTGCAGATGGTAGAAGCTGAATAGAAAGAATTAAAGACTATAAGAAAAAGCGCAGAGATCTCTGCGCTTTTTTATTGCGTAAAGTCTGTTTTTTCATCATCGAAACCTGGTTAAAAAAACGTTATTCGTCGAGGGAAATCACGCGGTCATACTTTCACTTTCTTTCAACTTGCTGTAGCAATATAGCACTTGAAAAAATGGGAAGTGGAAATAGATATAAGCTCCGAATGCTTGAACTTGAATCGGCAATTTTCTTTACGTTTGAAAGTATTGGAATAGAAAAAATACCTAAGATTATAGAATATAGTCTGATATCCAGAACAGATGAATTTGATATTTTTAACCTGGGATTTGGAACGCACAGTGTTGTCGAAGGCAGAATTTTGGATGAGGATGTCAGTAATAATGGAGACGTGTTTAAAGTGTTCAATACGATATTATCGTCTATACCGTTATTTTTTTTGCTCGAACCAAATGCTTTATTGATGATTGCCGGAAGTGACACAGGAGAGCAGTATATCAGTAGATGCCGTATGTCCTGTGTGAAAAAGTGTGATCGTATTTGTCGTAATGAAAATCGACGGATTAGTCTTTACAGAAAGTATATTGAAAAGAATTATGATTTGCTATCGGGTACATATCGTTTTCTTGGAAGCAACTTTTTGTGGGATGAACAAATGACTTTTGAATCATTTCAACCCAACAAGCCCTATCGGTCTCTATTTGTTAAACAGATCTAAAATTAAGTATCGTGAAAAAAATAAACCGTCCGGTTAAAACCCTTCCTCTAATTGATCCACTAACAGACGAAGAAAAGAGATCAGTTCTTGCAATTTTAAAACTGACAAATGGCCACAGTCTATTTCCTGAAAGAACTGCTACCGCAAAAAAGGTTGCTGACAACATTTTACTTGGAATACGAGAAGGCCGCATTCCTAAAGACATTTTTTCCAGGAGAAAATGATTACCTCTCCCGGAAAAGTCATTTATTATTTTGCTTCAGCAGTTCCATCAGCATCTTAAAGTTCTGCTGGTTGGCCTGTGAACGCACGGAAGCAATAATGTCCAGCTTTTCCCTTTTTCCTAAATGGAAATTCAGCGCCGCTTTATTCTCTTCGTTTGCCGCCGCATACTGAAACAGGATCTTATTCACTTTCCTGCCGGGATGTTCGCCATAATAGCTCAACATATCGTTCTGGAAATACTCCATCATCTTGAACCAGTTATGCTGCAACAACAAGAAGGGCTTGGTCGCATGGTCGGTGATATCATCTGATAAATAAGGATTTTCCCAACCACCGGGGCTGCGGTCGCGAACCTGGATGATCAATACGCCGGCTGTATTCTCTTGTATCCAGTCATCAAATGCTTCAAGAAAACGAAGGTTGGTCTCCTGCCCGTAATTATCCCTTAATCCCGCATCCATTACATCTACTACGGGTTCAGAAGGCAGCCACACATTGGGTAATACGATAGGGAATGTTGCATTCATTCGAAGCGCAGAAAGTACACGCAGGCCATACGGGTCCTGTTTGCTGAAAAATGCACCAAAGTCGATCACATCGGGATCCATTTCCGGGATCCGCGTAGTATCCTGCCAGCCCTGCATCATGAAACTTACAGGTTGCGTACTGATGAGCATTTTCCGGCTGTCTCTTGTGACCACCGAGTTAAAGAACATCAATGGGATATTCGCATTCTTTTCATCCACTGCATACTCACTGATCTGTTTGTCCAGCAAGCCGTGTGTATTCAGATTAAGTCTTTCTTCAAAGGCATAACCCCGATCCTTCACATAGGTAAACCCGTTCGAAGAAAATTTTTGCGCGGGAGCAAGCAGATCACGCGCAACGAAAGAAGAGAACAGCGGATTCAACACATCACTGGCAATATCATCAACATATTTCCGATCCTGCAGCCGGATATTCTTTCCCTTTTGCTTCTGCAGGAAAAGTTCCCTGAAATAAGTTGCACCGATCATTCCGCCGGAAGCACCGTTGATCAGGAAAATATTTTTCATGATCTTTCCATTCGTCAGACTGTCGAGCTGCTGCAGTATACTCATGGTAAATGTTGCGCTGCGATGTCCTCCGCCACTTGTATTGAGCATGACGAGCAGCGGTCGGTCTGCATCCTGTTTTGCCTTCCATTTGTTGAGAATGCCGATCATGTTCTTCCGGTCAGCGTCAACCTTTTCCGGTGTGCAGATCTTCAACAACCCTTCTTTTGTATACGTGGGTCGCTCCGATACGTTCTGATAATTCAGTCCATATCCTTTATTCCGCGGATCGATCCAGTCTATCTTGTAAAAAAAATTTACAAGGATCAATAAGCCGATCAGATATGGAATGCTCCAGCTTTGCAGAAAATAAGAGAATGCGCCGGCTACGCCGATCAGGATCGAGAAAAATATGGTGATACTTGCCGCCGCAGGTATCTGAAAAAAGGGGGACTCTAGGCAAAAACCAATCCCTATCAGGAAAATAAACGCCACAAATACGCAAAGCACCGCTGCAAAGTGATGACGTTTGAAAAGCGATTCGATGAACCCGGGTGTATAGTGTCGCACATCCCGCGCTGGCCTCAGTCGAACGGGAGAATCAAAGTACCATTCTACATGGATCAGGCTGTCCATGTGATACGTTTCTTTCACTGGAAGCAAATGCGTGATATAATCGTCCGGATTGGTCATTTGCGGAAACAACCGGCGAAGAATTGAACGGTCAGCTCTGAAAAAGTAGATGAATGAAATGGCGAGGATCAGGATCAATCCGCAGGCAAAACCACCCGCGAGAAAGAGGATCTCGACCGGGCTGACAAGTTCCTTATACCTTGTATGTTCATATGCATGAAAAAAGTAAAACGCCAGAAAGATCAGTGGAATGATCGTATTGTTAATGCAATACTTTAAAAAAGGATTGGTTGTAGCTGCTAAAAAACGGAAATGTTTACTGAACAGAACAAACGTACTGATGTTCCAGCTCATGATGAACATCCCGATGGATACACCGACCAGCGCTGTACTTACCGCGTTCACGTTTCCCAGATATTCCGGAGCCAGGTAAAGTGAGTCTGCGCCAA
This sequence comes from Chitinophagaceae bacterium, assembly GCA_040509495.1. Taxonomy (GTDB): domain Bacteria; phylum Bacteroidota; class Bacteroidia; order Chitinophagales; family Chitinophagaceae; genus Terrimonas_A. The sequence goes on from JBEVKW010000450.1 coordinate 3,221, forward strand.
ACCCTTTCATAAAATACCCGCTCACCGTGGCAAACAGGATGAACCAGAATACCAGCAATACCTGATACTTCCTGAAATGAAGGAACAGTAATTGAATAGGAAAAGAATAATAAAAGCCTCTAAGCCATGCTTTCATGAGTAACGTAGCTTGGTGACGGCTAAATTACTCATTTAAGGTGTATAGTCATAGCGCCGGCTTATTTTAACCTTAATCTAAGGTTAAAAACAGCCAGCACCAATATGCTGGCGAGAAGTAAATGTGATGGCTGTGCCCATGCAGGAATTGCTGCCCACATCATTATTAATCCAAATCCAACAGTCGCCAAAACGATAAGCATGATCAGCCGGGTATCTTTCCGAAGCGCTGGATAAGGGCGGGCTTTCCACATAATCGCCATACAGATCGCCAACACGAGCCATGAAAAACTCCGGTGTACAAGGAATGCCTGGTCAAGTCGACTGATCCAAACCTCGCGTTCCTGGTAACCCAGCGATTTGGAGATCTCATCGATCTGCTCTCTCACCTGTGTGCCAAGAACGATTTGTATAAGTAAGACCAATACGGCTCCTGTTGTAAGATATTTCAGCCAGTTGCCGGTGATCACTTCACGTGTTTCGGCCCGGCTATCCATCGCTCTTTCTTTCTTTTTTACAAGATGTATGATGACCAATGGGATTGCAGCGATCAATAAGGCCACCAGCATATGAATCGTAACCTTAACGACCGCCAGATTATGATCAACTACTTTTTTGCCCAGCCAACCCTGAAAACCTGTTATAACAAGCAGGAAAAAAGATAACCATACAATGGCTTTATAATTTTTCCTGAAGCGTACAAGACTCCATATGAAATGAATAAAAATGAAAACGCCCAGTAACGCGCCCAGCAGGCGGTTGATATATTCGATCCAGGTGTGATACGCATTAAACGTGTGGTCAATATCCTGCTTCCCAAGGTATTTTTCAAAATCGGGGGGTAACTGACTCGCGTCTGTCGGAGGGACCCAACGTCCGAAACAACGTGGCCAGTCGGGGCAACCCATTCCACTTTGTGTCATTCTTACAACGCCTCCTGCAATAATTACCAGGAAGACCATTACCAGCAGAAACCAGGTATAGCGCAGATATTGTTGATGATTCTTTACCACGGCGCAAAGTTAGGACGTTGAAGAAGGCGAAAAATGATTTTCGTCAGGAAAATTGGCAACCGGATCATAGCCTCGCATCTGCCATCCCTGTTCTTAAGCTGCCCCGTAGTCAGGGAGATGGCTTGAAATATCCGTTTTTGCTACAGTTCTCTTCAATGGTCCGCAGCCCATTGTATACAGTTTCTCTGAATAACTTCGTTTTCAATTTTTCACGCATATGCCTATTTTCGTTTCTGATGCTGAAAAAGTTTTTCCAGAGTACGTTAACAGAAGCGGGCTGTGATGAAGCCGGTCGTGGTTGTTATGCCGGACCAGTATTCGCCGCTGCGGTTATCCTGCCAAAAAATTTCCGGCATAAACTGTTGAACGACTCCAAACAGGTTACTCCGGAAAACCGTACGGAGCTTCGCTATATTATCGAAGAAAAGGCGATCTCTTATGCCGTTGCCAGCGTAGACAATGGCGAGATAGACTCGATCAACATCCTTAAAGCATCTTTCAAAGCAATGCATCTTGCTATCGACAAACTTTCTGAAGCTCCCGGGATGCTCCTGATCGATGGCAACCGTTTTTACAAATACAAGAACATTCCGCACGAGTGCATTATCAAAGGCGACGGCCTCTATACGTCTATCGCAGCCGCAAGTATCCTCGCCAAGACGTACCGGGACGAATACATGCTCCAACTTCACCAGGAATATCCTTTCTATGGCTGGAACAATAACAAAGGCTACGGCACGCTTGAACACCGTAAAGCTTTGGAGCAATATGGCATCTGCAAATATCACCGTAAAAGTTTCCGCCTGCTGCCGGATCAGTTAGACCTTTTCTCTAACCAGGCAACTTCCTGTTCCATATAAAATAACTTCAACACAGGTCTGTATATACGTTTATCGTTTCTGTTAAAGAAACCCCAACATGATTTGTCCCACCGCTTCCTCTTTCCCTCTCTTAGTTAAATAAGGTTAACGGTCATTTTCTTATTAAACCCTCGCTTTCACGGGCCGTCTTATACTTAAACAACATTACACAACAACAAAATTTCACAGCCATGAAAAAGTTACTTTTATTAGGAACCATCTTCACCCTTTTTACAGTCGCCGCTTCTGCTCAAAAAGGCAGAGATATCCGTCCTGACAAGCATCGTTTTGAAACTGGTCAACTGACCAGGGGCGAACGATTCAAGCTTCATAAAAACAAAGTGGATTACAATCGTGCTGAGCGCAAATTCAAACGCGATGGCCGCTTAACACATATGGAGAAAAGGAAATTGCATAAGATGAAACGGAACGACCGTCATACGAAATACCGTTTCCATCATAACAACAGGAAACGTTCATAAGAGCAGGAATAATATAGTTGCATAGCTGGGTTTAAGCATCGCCTGAAGAGGGCGGTGCTTTTTTTATTCGTCCCACTTGCCAAGTCCCTGTCTTGTCATCACGGGTTCATCCCCTGTGCAGTCGATGATCGTGGAAGGCACAGTGCCGCCGATGCCACCATCAACAACGATGTCCACTTCGCGTCGGAAGTTCTCATGCATTACTTCGGGATCTGTATAATCTTCTACCATATCACCAGGAAGAGACGCACTAAGGATCGGGCGTCCAAGTTCCCGGATGATCGAAAGGGCGATCTCATTATCAGGGATCCTCAATCCTATTGTATCCTTTTTACTTTGCAGGATCTTCGGCACCATTTTACTCGCCGGCAAAATAAAGGTATATGGTCCGGGAAGATATTCTTTCAGCAACCGGTACGTTGCCGTGGGTAATTGTTTGGTGTATTCACTGAGGTGACTGAGATCAGAGCAGATGAACGACAGCTGAGCTTTTTTGGGGTCAACTTTTTTGATCCGGCAAATCTTTTCTATGGCTTTATGTTGTAATATATCACAACCCAAACCATAGATCGTATCTGTAGGGTAAATAATAACGCCGCCGTTCTCTAAATTTTCTACCGCTGTTTTGATCTGGCGCGGCTGCGGATTCTGTGGATGAATGTGCAGTAACATGGATCGCGTGGTTTTTATAGGGTGTGACTATCTCAACTCTTCCGGGACGAGCAACAAAAGTTCCGTCCACCAACCTCCTTCTCCTTTTTCCCTTCTTAGCCAAATCTACAAGTGTTTTGCCAAATTTGGAATTGGTTGATTGCTAATTGACCGACAATTTCTATTTTTCCAGTTGAATGAGGTGACAAATCATAGCGTATGCTGTTAAAACCGGTTACTACTCTCAACACGATCACGCCAGAAGTCTTCAAAAAAGAATTTTATGACCCCGGGATTCCTGTGGTGATCAAGAACCTGTCTCATAACTGGCCAGCTTTCACAAAATGGAACTGGGAATATTTCAAACAACTTGTAGGCGATAAGCAAGTGCCACTTTACAATAACATCAAAAGTGATGCATATACACCCATCAACAAGGCAGACGATTACAAATCATTTGGTGAATATATTGACATGATCAGCCAGGGACCAGCAGGCTGGCGTATCTTTTTATTCAACATTTTTGATCATGCTCCGCAACTGATCAATGATTTCACCTGGCCTGAGCACCTGATGAAAGGTTTTGTAAAAAAATACCCGATGCTGTTCACCGGCGGTGCAAGCAGCATTACGCATATGCATTTCGATATTGACCTTTCTCATATCCTGCACACGCAGTTTGTAGGCAGAAAGCGAGTGTTGATCTTCCCTCACAATGAACAGCACAAACTTTATCGCAAACCTTTCGAAGTACTGAGCCTTGCAGATTTTTCACATTATTACGAGGGAAACGGCACACCGGACTACCAATCCTTTCCGGCGCTGAAGCTGGCCCAGGGTTATGACTTGATACTGGAACACGGAGATACACTTTTTATGCCTGCAGGCTACTGGCATCACATGGAATACCTTGATAGTGGTTTCGCCATGAGCCTTCGAGCCTTACAACCCTCTTTAAGTGGAAAATTAAAAGGTGTATGGAATCTTTTCGGAATGCGCAGCATTGATACGCTGATGAAAAAGACGGTACCTAAATGGTGGTATGAAAACAAGAAGAGACAGATCTTCGCCAATGCCAACAAAGAATTAACGGCAGTTCAATCATAAAAAAACCCCGGCTTAGAACCGGGTTTTTTTTATACACGATATTCATCGGAATAATATTTTAGCCGTTGAAACAACCAGCGCCAGGGCCGGGCAAAACAACGCAAAAATCACTTATCTCAAACCCTTTTAAGCGATCGTCCAGGTTTCTCTTCCTCTTAACAATGCATCCAGATCTGCCGTTTTTCTTGCTTTTGCATCCTCTATCTGTGAAGCCATTATTTCTTCATAGCAAGGGCGGTCATTTTCGTAGAACACGCCAAACGGACGGGGAAGGTGTCCTTCAACTTTTGGATCATCAAAGATCCTGGTAAGGATCTGCGCCTTGTAAATATCCTTTTCATCGTGGATCCACAGGTCATCAGCACTAAAGCCATCCGCAAGATTGACCACTTTAGGCGTAAATCCATCCAGCTTAATGCCTTTATCGTTACCCGCACCAAAAAGCAGGGGTTTACCTTGCTCCAGGAACAGTGTTTCCTGCGCTTTCGAACCTTTTTCGGTGAAGATCTCAAATGCGCCATCATTAAAGATGTTGCAATTCTGATAGATCTCGAGGAAGGAGGCCCCTTTATGCTGATTTGTACGAAGCAACATTGCCTGCAGGTGTTTCGGATCACGGTCCATCGTGCGGGCCACAAAACTCGCATCAGCACCCATCGCGAGAGCGAGAGGATTGAACGGATGATCAATACTGCCGAATGGCGTCGATTTCGTGATCTTATTCTCTTCGGAAGTAGGAGAATACTGGCCCTTGGTCAGGCCATAGATCTGGTTGTTGAATACCAGAAGATTTACGTCGAAATTACGGCGCAGCAGGTGAATGGTATGGTTACCGCCGATACTAAGGCTGTCTCCGTCACCACTGACAATCCAAACGCTCAGTTCCGGACGGCTTGCTTTCAGCCCCGAAGCAATAGCTGTTGCGCGTCCATGGATCGAATGCATACCATAGGTATTCATATAGTAAGGGAAACGGCTGCTACAACCGATCCCGGAAATGATCACGATATTCTCCCTCGGAATTCCCAACGTGGGCATCACTTTCTGTACTTGCGCAAGAATGGAATAGTCCCCGCAACCCGGGCACCAACGTACTTCCTGGTCAGTCGCAAAATCTTTGGCCGTTAATACCGGCGCTGTGGCAGTCTCACTCATACATTTAGATTGCCGCAAAATTACGAGTTTGCGGTGATAAAGTTGAGCGATTCGTTGGCCGTTGTTCGTGGATCGTTGCCTGTTGACCGCTGACCGAAGCCGTCGGGCGCTCCTGGTTTCTTACAGGGTCCCGGTCCGCTTTCGCCCGTCTTACAGGAAAACGGAACAACGGTGAGCGGACAACCGACAGGACTTTACTCATTTATACAATTTATTCCCCGCTTCTTACCAGACTATTACCCATTCGTTTCCTTATGAAGTCGTACTTTCATCACTCTAAATCTTCTCTATGCTAAAAACCTTTCTCCCTGTCTTTTTCCTCGGATTTTCGGTCGCCATTGCTGCACAGCAAGGCTCCGAACCGATGAAGCTGACGGATATGTTAAAGATCAAGTCGGTCACGGCTCTGTCGCTTACCCGGGATGGCAGCAAAGCGGTGATCGGCATAAATTCCATAGAGCCCGACACGGAGAATAAAGGCGAGTACAAATATCTGAACCAGCTCTGGATGATGGCGGCTGACGGCTCGGCTGCTCCGATCCAACTCACCGCAAAAGAAAATGCATCACAACCAGCCTGGAGCCCGGATGGAAAACAGCTTGTATTTGTGCGAGTTACGGAAGGCAAACCGCAGCTGTTCCTTCTTTCACTGACGGGCGGAGAACCACGCCAGCTCACGCGGTCAAAATATGGCGCCAGTTCACCGAAGTGGAGCCCGGACGGAAAACAGCTTCTCTTCTCCGCCAGCATCCCTTTCCGGGAATTGCTGAAAGACTCAATGCTAAACCCCGACAGGAAAGCGCCGGAGTGGGCATTGGAGAAACCCGGAATACTGAACAATCAGCTCTTAACTAATCCATCAGTTAAAGCCGATCCCGACGGAAATCTTGACGAAGCCAGGGCATGGCTGGAAACAAACGTGACAGACCGTAAAGCCAAAGTTGTGACCAGGCTTGACTTCCAGGATGAAACGGACGTAAACGCAGACATGAGCTTCAATCACTTTTTTGTATTGGGATTAGCTCCGGACTCCAGGCCGAAAGCCCTCACAAAAGGATTTTTCTCTTTTGCTAATGCAGATTTTACACCTGACGGAAAGCAGGTGATCATAACGGGTGATATCAGTTCAAAACAGCACCCGGACAGAGCATTGGAAACCGGTATTTACCTGATCAATACCGATGATGGCAGAATGACAACATTGCTTTGGGAGCAGGGGATCGCATTTGCGGGGCCGAAGATCTCCAACTCCGGAAAATGGATCGCCTTCCAGTACGGTCCAAGTCTTAAAAATAAAGTAGGTATTCCGGTGTTGGGGATCATGCCAATTAACGGAGATAAAACCAGCATTACAGATATTCCATTTGATCGGATCAAAGCATCACTCACCTGGAGCGGCGACGATAAATATGTCTACTTCACTTCTCCAAGCAATGGAGGCACACCGGTATACAGGGCTGATGTAAAAACAAAAAAAGTTGAGCCGCTTATGGACCATACCGGCGGAGTTACAAGCTTCGACCTGGTTGGCAATAAACTCATATTTTCAAAAGTTGAAGTAGCAGATCCGGCGGAGATCTATGTTGCCGATGCATCGGCCAAAAATGCAAAACAGATAACTGATCTGAATACAGGCTGGCTTAAAAGCAAAAAACTTTCGTTTCCTGAGAAACACAGTTTCGTAAATGAAAAGGGGATGACCGTAGAATACTGGGTGATGAAGCCTTCGAATTTTGAGCCCGGCAAAAAATACCCGCTGCTGTTGGAAATACACGGCGGACCCGCTGCCATGTGGGGACCGGGAGAGGCCAGTATGTGGCACGAGTATCAATATTATTGCAGCAAAGGTTATGGCGTGGTGTATTGTAATCCGCGTGGAAGCGGTGGCTATGGAGTTGACTTCTTAAGAGGTAATATAAAAGACTGGGGGGCCGGCCCTACAAGCGATGTGCTGACAGCACTCGACAAAGCAGTGGCGCAAGGCTGGGCCGATACGTCTAAGTTGCTCGTTACCGGTGGATCTTATGCCGGATATCTGGTAGCCTGGATAATCAGTCATGATAATCGTTTCAAGGCCGCCTGTGCTCAACGTGGCGTATATGATCTGCCTACCTTTTTCGGCGAAGGAAATGCCTGGAGATTGGTACCCGGATATTTTGGCGGCTATCCCTGGCAGGATTCCACGCGGGCTATTCTTACCCGCGAATCCCCTATCAACTATGTTCAGAACATCCGTACTCCATTCATTATTTTTCATGGTGAGAATGATCGGCGTACGGGTTTTGTACAAAGTGAAATGCTTTACAGAAGCCTCAAAGCACTGGATCGGCCGGTCGAATATGTGCGTCATCCGGGAGGCACGCACGAGCTGACCCGCAGCGGTAATAACCGTCAGCGCATGGATCAGATGCTGCGTACATGGGAGTTCTTCGAACGTTGGATCAATACTGCAAAGTGATGGTTATTGAACTGAAGCGGTTAAATTGCGTTATCAAATAAACGGACCTGAATATAAATCGGTTGCATAACATCAGGAACGCAATTATTATTTTCCGGTTAACGTAAACCACGAAAACGAAAGTTGATTCCTGACATTTTAATTTTGAATTTTTTAATCACAAGGATAATATGGAAAATAAATTTGACTTCGGAATGGTCGGTCTCGGCGTAATGGGGCGCAATCTCCTGCTGAATATTGCCGATCATGGTTTTGCGGCTATTGGCTTTGATAAAGACATTTCGAAAGGAGAAGCACTCGAAGCTTCCGCCAGCAAAGGAACCACAGTAAAAGGAGTGGACAGCCTGGCGGATATGGTCGCGCAATTGAAAACGCCGCGCAAGATCATGATGCTTGTTCCGGCCGGAGCTGCTGTTGATGCAGTGATCAACGATCTTCTTCCTTTGGTTGAACCCGGCGATATCATTATCGACGGCGGTAACTCTCATTTTTCGGATACAGTGCGCAGGGTGAAAGCGGTTGAAGGAAAGAATATCCATTTCATGGGAATGGGCGTAAGCGGAGGCGAACATGGAGCACGTACAGGGCCTAGCATTATGCCCGGTGGTGATGTGGCCGCCTGGGAAGATGTTAAACCCATCCTTGAGTCGATCGCCGCAAAAGTAAATGACGAGCCTTGTGTGGCTTACATGGGTAAAGATGCAGCTGGTCATTATGTGAAAATGGTGCACAATGGTATCGAATACGCCATCATGCAACTGATCAGCGAAGTGTATGACTTCATGAAGCGCGGTCTTGAAATGAAAAATGATGAAATTCATCAGACCTTTAAACAATGGAACGAAGGCGAGCTTCAATCATTCCTGATGGAGATCACCGCAAGCATCTTCACCAAAAAGGACGATAAAGGCGATGGTTATCTTGTGGACGCCATTCTTGATAAAGCCGGTTCAAAAGGTACCGGTAAATGGACATCACAGGAAGCAATGAATCTACCTGTTTCCCTGCCAACGATCGATATGGCAGTTGCAATGCGTGATATCTCCGGTTATAAAGCGGAACGTATCCAGGCTGCTGATATTTATAAACCCAAAGTGAAGTCTTTCGCTGCCAATAAGGAAAAAACACTTCCTCAGTTGCAGGATGCATTATACGCGGCAACGCTGATCTGCTATGCGCAGGGGCTGGCCATGCTGCAGAAAGCTTCTGCCGAACATAAAATGGATATCCCCTTGCATGATGTAGTGAAGATCTGGCGGGGTGGGTGCATTATCCGTTCTTCCATGCTCGAAATATTTACAGCAGCTTTCAAAAAGAATCCAACATTGCCCAATATCCTGCTGGATAAAAAGATCGCTGCTATTGCGAAAAAGAAAGTTGCCGGCTTACGTAAACTTTCCCAGCAATTCAGTGCTGCAAAAGTTCCGGCTGCCGCATTGACAAGTTCTCTCTCCTATTTTGATGCTTATACAAGCGAAAGAATGTCAACCAACCTGATCCAGGCACAGCGGGATTTCTTTGGAGCACATACTTATCAGCGCCTTGACAGGGAAGGAAGTTTTCACACCGAATGGGAATAATAAATTATCAGTTAATAACTATTTATGGATACGAAAAAAAATCTGACGCCAACCATCATTTTCATTTTTGGCGGAAGCGGCGACCTCACAAAACGCAAACTGATCCCGGCGTTGTACAATCTCTACCTGGATCATTTCATGCCGGAAAAATATATCGTTGTCGGCATTGGCCGCTCTCCTGTGTCTGATGAAGAGTACAGAGAAAAATTGCTGGAGGGAATGCAGGAGTTCTCGCGCAGGAAAGATCATAACGGAAAAGCATGGCCTGAATTTGCTCAGAACGTTTATTACCAGTCGCGCGACCTTGAAGCAGATGAATCTTACAAAGGCATTTACGAATATATAGAAGAGCAGGGTAAAAAATGGGACGTGCAGCCTAACGTGATGTTCTATCTCTCCGTTGCTCCGCAGCTCGCACCGGTGATCGCGACCAAGCTTGCCCAGCATAAGATCTGTGATGATACACAGCATACCCGCATTGTGTTTGAAAAGCCGTTCGGACATGACCTGCAAAGTGCGAAGGAGCTGAACAAGCTGCTCGATAGTCTTTTTAAAGAAGAGCAGATCTATCGCATTGATCACTATCTCGGAAAAGAAACCGTTCAGAACATTCTCGCGTTCCGCTTTGCGAATGCATTGTTCGAGCCGATCTGGAATAATCACTACATAGATCATATCCAGATCACAGCGGCAGAAACGATCGGTGTTGAAGATCGCGGGGGTTATTATGATCAGTCCGGCGCCTTGCGTGACATGGTGCAAAACCACGTACTGCAGCTCCTCTGTATGATCGCCATGGAGCCGCCAACTTCTTTTGATTCAAATGAGATCCGTAATAAAAAAGTGGACGTGCTTTCTGCCATCAGGCGTATTAATGTAGAAGACGTACATGAGAATGCCGTTCGCGGACAATACGCATCCGGCTGGCAGAAAGGGAAAGAAGTACCGGGATACAGGGAAGAGAAAGGCGTTGACCCGGACTCACATGTTGAAACATTTGTAGCCGCTAAATTCTTTGTCGATAACTGGCGGTGGAAAAATGTTCCGTTCTATATCCGCACCGGTAAACGTTTACATGAAAAAACGACCCTGATCACTATTCAATTCAAGGAGGCTCCGCATTATTCATTCCCGGCGGAAGCCGCTGATACCTGGAGGCCGAACCGTCTTACATTCAGCATTCAACCGCAAATGGATATCCGCATCCGTTTCCAGGCAAAACGCCCGGGAACCGAGATGGTGCTTACACCCGTAGACATGGTCTTTAATTATGCGGAAGCCTATGAAGAGCAGGAACCGGAAGCATACGAAACATTGCTGGAGGATGTGATCGAAGGAAACCAGACACTCTTCATGCGCGCCGACCAGGTAGAAGCTGCCTGGGAAGTGATCACGCCTATACTTGACGCATGGCACAAAAGAGCACCGGTGGATTTCCCTAATTATTCACCCGACAGTTGGGGTCCTGAAGATGCAGAAGCTCTCATCGCAAGAGATGGACATTTCTGGGCAAACCTTCCAACCAATAACGGAAAAAGCGGATCACACAAATAAGAAACATGCAAACCATTGTTGCAAAAAATACAGACGAATTAAGCCGGCTTTTCGCAGACTGGCTGGTTGAGTATATAGCAGATACGTTACAGAAGCAGGACCGGTTCACTATCTCGCTGTCTGGCGGCAGTACTCCGAAAAAATTGTATCAGTTACTCGCCACCCCGGAATATTCCGGCAAGATCGATTGGCCTAAACTTCATTTCTTCTGGGGAGATGAACGGTTTGTCCCCTTCACTGATGAAAGGAACAACGCGAAAATGACGTTTGATGAATTGCTGGACCATGTTCCTGTTAACAAGGAGCAGATCCATGTGATGAGAACGGATCTTCCTCCGGACGAAGCTGTGGAAGATTATGACACGAAACTTCATCAGTATTTTGACGGAAGGCAGTTCACTTTTGATCTTGTGATGCTGGGGCTGGGAGATGACGCCCACACGTTATCGCTTTTTCCGGGATACCCGGTAATTGCCGAGAATACAAAATGGATGAGTGCGTTTTTCCTGACAGAGCAGAATATGTATCGCATAACGCTCACAAAAGCTGTAGTGAATAAGTCTGCACGCATCGCATTCCTGGTGAGCGGTGCCGGTAAAGTAAATGCCCTGAAAGCAGTATTGCACGGCGAAAGTGACCCCGAAAAATACCCGGCACAGGTAATTCAGCCAAAGGGAAATGAACTGTACTGGTTCCTGGATGAGGCCGCCGCAGTGGCCCTGTCCTGATCAGAGAC
>JBEVKW010000451.1:0-3825 GCA_040509495.1 Chitinophagaceae bacterium
CTCAGTGGCATCACACATTCAGCAAATCCAACATTCGATAACCCCACATGACTGGCAAGTGTCATTGCTACTTGACGATGCGGAATCGTTCAACCGTTGGGACGATGCACCAGCGGGAACGGGTTGGGATGAAGGCATTTGGGATGAAGCACGTTGGGATGGGGCGGTTACCGCACAGTGGAACCGTGACAGCAAATGGAACGATGGCGTAAGCGTTTGGAAGTGAAATGGCAATAGCAATCCCACAACCAGGGAATGACCTAGATGCAACCGCATTCGGCCAACCCGTAGCAAATGCGGTGAACAGTTTGGGTGCGATGAAGCTGGACGTTATTCCCGCCATTGCTGTTTCGGCTGGTGCGAAAACAACGATCTACACAAAGACAATTACCGTCCCCCCGACAGTTCTGGGACTGTTCGGGATTGTGGTTGTGGGTTACACCACAACCAGCGTAGGGGACCTGGTTGATCCCACAAATAAGGTCCTAGCCGCCATTCCCAATTCAGGGGCTGGTTGCATCACGTCATTTAACTACGTGGCAAAAGTGGGATCAACGGTGACATTCACCGTCATGATTTATGCGTGGGGTTCGGCGGTGATCAACGTTGATGGTGCAAAGTCATACGTTTCATTGCAACCCGTGTTGCAACTGGTAACAGGCAACGTTTTCCCGTAAGGAACTGACCCATGGCAATCACCCGACCCATTACGAAAACGATCATCAGTACAACGGATTTCGGTATCCCTGTAGCTGATCAACTGAACCTGAACACCAGTGATATTGCAGCGTTGAAACCAGGTGCATGGCAACCCGTAACGTTCCAGAATGGTTGGGCAAACGAAAGCGGATTCCAGGGGGTTCGTTACTGCAAGTGGGGAAACCTGGTGTTCGTACAAGGGTCATGCGTTCATGCTGATGCAACGTCATTCGCTACTGTGTTTCAATTGCCTGTTGGGTTTCGTCCCCCGTCATCTGTTCGGCTGTTTGGTCAGGCATTCAAAACAGGGGTAGGCGGTTCCTACACATGGCGGGGGGACATGAACGTCAATGGTCAGTTCACCCCAGGGGAATGGCTACCAGCAAGCACCCCACAAAGCATGACTGTTGGACTCAGTTTCTTTTTCTCAATTGTTTAGGGGAAGTCATCATGGCATATTCGGACATTGCGCTACTCAGTAGCGATAACTACTTCATTCGACGCACTACGGCATGTGCGGCAACGGAAGGAATTGATAACCCCGACGTTTGGGCATCTAACCATCAATGGCAAATGGCGGCTACCCCATCGTTCGGTGAGAAATACGCCTACGCCATTGCTACGGGGGTGGCTGATCCTGGCAATGATCAATCGGTAATCGGGGATTCAGAAATCCTCAGTGCGGTTCAGGCACTGGTTGCGGGGGACGAACCCCCTACCACCTGACCAGGGACGATCGCGCCATTGCCCCCCACGTTGCCCCAGGATCAACGAAACCCCCGTTGGGGCACCCAGTAGGCGGGACCCCCCAGTTTCGTGCCGTACGTGGGCACGTAGCCACGTGTCCCGAAACCCCCGCCGTTGTCACCCCTGGTTCAGAAACGACGAAACCCCCGCCGTTCGGGCGGGGGTTCCTGGTTGGGGGGTTGTGGGTTGTGCCTAGAGGATTGCCACCCGCTTAAACGGGTCCCTGGTGCCGTTCGACGGATTCAGGGTGATGGATTCGAACGCTTGCCTGATCACCTTTTGTTTGTCGCTGATGGTCAACCGTGACCAGCTATCCCAAAGGTTCTCACAATCAGGAAGGTCCAACGGTTCCTGACCAGTGCTGATCAATTCCAACCTGTCCAGTTCCGCCGATTGGGTTTCGTAAAGGGTTTCCGAAACCTTCCCTTCCAAATACTTCATCATCAGAAAATCCCGCTTGCGCTGAATGTCCGCAATCACGGTTTCGTCGTAGCCATACCCCTGTGACTTCCATTCCTTCCAAACCCGATCGGTAACCCGTTCCCGTAGTTCCTTCATCACAACCGCATTTGTGTTGTGTTCGTCAATGCTGTTCCCGCACTGACCCTGACAGGTGTAGCGGTGACATTCCTGGGACGGCACTGGTTGCCGTGCCGTCGGGTTTGCCTTCCACTTACGCACCCCCATTTTCTTCCCGCACTTATCGCACCCCATGATTCCTGACAGCAAGTGTGCGACCTGGTTTGTCTCCCCCGTGCGACGGTTGGAATCCATCACCTGATTCAGTGCGTCCCATTCGGCACGGTTGAAAATTGCGTCCCACGTGCCAATTGCGTAATCGTCCCCCGCCCGACGCAAACCCGCAACCGTTGGGTTGGTCAACGCTGAACGCAAACCCCGTGCCGTCATAGCCTTACCCCTGACCCCAACGGGGTTCAGTGCTGCAAGGGTTCCCCTGATTGATTCCCCGTTCAGGATTCGCATTCCCGCTTCACGTAGGGTATTCGCTTCCTTAACGTTGATCGAATAATCATCGTTGTAACCGAACGGTCGTTGTCCGCCGTTGGGCAACCCCTTTTCAATGCGTCCCGCTTGCCATGAAATCGCACGATCCCGTTTGATATCCGATTCCAGTTGTGCCAACCCTGCAAGTAGACCGATCATGATTTGTCCCGCCGTTGTGGTCGTATCGATTTGATCAGTCACCGAAACGAATTGCCCACCGCTACGGGTGATGCGTCCCAACATTTCATGGAAATTGATGATGGAACGTGCGAACCTGTCCAGTTTCCAAACCAACAGGTGTGTTGCCTGTTGTGATTCCACCATTCGTAGTGCCGATTCCAGTTCAGGACGTTTCACGTTTTCCTTGTACGCACTACGACCAATCTCCACTTTCACGGCAATCACTTTCCACCCCCGATCGGTTGCGTACTTTCGTGCTTCCGCTTCCTGAGTTTGCGTGCTGGTTTCATTTGTGCGATCGACTGAAATACGGACGTAGATCACAACCCGTACTTCCTTGTCTTTCATGACTGGTGTATTCGCTTGCCTTGCCATTTTTCTTTCGGTTCCTTACTTCCCAGTGTCAACCCGTTGACGACACCAGGGGACCAGGCTACCGCTAGTTGCATCGCACGACGAACGGCAACCCATTGGTACCATCGTGCAACTATGCATCGTCCCTGGTAGATGCCACTTTCTAACGGTTGCTGAACAGCGTTCAACAGGGGCACGGCACCCACCAGGGGACCCACCAGGGGTAGGGGCGGGGGGTGCGGGGGTGGCATCGGTGGATGGGTCAGGATTGCTATTGTCAATCGGTGTTACGGGTGTACGCTGTCACCTATGCCTAGGAAAAGCACAACCACACCAACCCCAGTTGCTACGGTGACACCGATCACCACTGCAAAGGGGAAAACAACCATGACGTTCACCGCCGTTCCCGTGTCCGATGCGGACATGCCTGTTGCCGCCAAAAAGGGTGGTCGGCAGTCCAACGAACCCGCCATCAGGGAATTCCTGTCCAATGTCGAACCAGGCAACTGGTACGAAATGATCAGTGGTGACGATGACAAGGGGCACCCCGTGAATCGGGTGACTCAGATTCGCAAGATTGCCGCCGATCAATTCGACGTCAAGACTGCCGTACTGGAAACGGGGAAGCGGTATCGGGTGTTCGTGCGGGTGGCATCGTCCCCCGCCCCCCAGTAGCCGCACAACGTCCCTGTACGCACAAACCCCCCGTTCGGTCCTGTTGGGATCGGGCGGGGGGTTTCGTCGTTCCTGGGGCACTGTGGGGGGCAATGGCGGGACCCTGGTTCGATGTGTCAAAATCGGGTAGCGGGTGGAACGGTGATCAGGGATCGGGCGGCTGAA
>JBEVKW010000452.1:0-34040 GCA_040509495.1 Chitinophagaceae bacterium
CCGCAACAACGTTAGCAGCAATAGCTTCAATCTAAATGCGGCACTCGGCCAACGGCCATCGGTCATCGGCCATCAGCACTCGGCACTCGGCCCGGCAGGAGGAGCACTTAACTAAACGACAATGGATTCAAATTGCTTACATTTACCCTCTAATTATAAACTATGTCATTAAAGGATATCCAATCAACCGGTAATAAAGACACCAGGAGCGGCTTTGGCGATGGGATCGTGGAAGTAGCACGTAAGAATGAAAACATTGTGGCACTCACTGCAGACCTCGCAGGTTCGATGAAGCTGCAACAGTTTATGAAAGAATTTCCAGAGCGTTTTGTACAGGTGGGCATTGCGGAAGCAAACATGATCGGGATTGCGGCAGGAATGACTATCGGTGGAAAAATTCCTTATACAACAACATTCGCAAACTTTTCTACTGGCCGTGTTTATGATCAGATCCGCCAGTCAGTTGCCTATAGCGGCAAAAACGTTAAGATCTGCGCATCTCACGCCGGCGTCACGCTCGGTGAAGACGGCGCCACACACCAGATACTGGAAGATATTGGTTTGATGAAAATGCTGCCAGGCATGACAGTGATCGTTCCTTGCGATTATGCGCAGACAAAAGCTGCGACAATGGCAATTGCCGACTATGAAGGGCCCGTTTATCTCCGTTTTGGCCGCCCGGTTTGGCCGATCTTTACCAAAGAAGCAGATTTCCAGATCGGTAAAGCACAGATCTTCTCAGAAGGAACAGATGTAACCATTTTCGCCTGCGGACATATGGTATGGAATGCCATCCAGGCGGGTATTCAGCTGGAAGAAAAAGGCATCAGCGTGGAAGTGATCAATATCCACACGATCAAACCACTCGATGAAGAAGCGGTTCTCGCTTCCATCAAAAAAACAAAATGTGTAGTTACCGCAGAAGAACATAATATCATTGGAGGCCTCGGCGACGCGATCGCACAGGTTGCGTCGAAAAACTTCCCTGTACCGATCGAATATGTAGGTACAAAAGATACCTTCGGCGAAAGCGGAACACCAAAGGAACTGCTGAAGAAGTATGGCCTCGATGTTCCGGATATCGTTGCTGCAGCAGAAAAAGCTATTCAGCGGAAGAAGTAACAGATAAGTTAAACAGTAAAAAGTCAAAAGCGAAAATGTGCCTCCGCCTTGCAGGGTCATATTTTTACTTTTGACTTTTTAATTTTGACTTATTAAACGTTTTAGTATTTTTTGGTTCTAAACAATTGAAAAACCAGCATCATGCCGCTAACCGGTGAAAGTGACGCTGAGCTGCTCGCGCAGTTCAGGGTAACAGAAACAAAAGAACGAGCCTATACAGCTATCATCAGGAAATACCAGGAGAAGCTGTACTGGCATATCCGTCGCATGGTTGTAGACCATGATGATGCAAACGATGTATTGCAGAATGTTTTTATACGCGTGTGGAAGGGATTAGAGAATTTCCGGGAAGACAGCCAGCTTTATACCTGGCTTTACCGGATCGCGACCAACGAATGCCTCACCTTTCTCGAACAACAAAAAAAGCGCGGAACCCTGAGTCTGAACGACATGGAAACATCGCTCGGTGATAAAGTGAAAGCTGATCAACACTTTGATGCATCTAAGCTGGAATGGAAGTTGCAATTGGCAATTCAGCAACTGCCTGAAAAACAGCGGGTTGTTTTTTCCCTCCGGTATTATGATGAAATGCCTTACGAAGAAATGAGCCGGGTTTTGGAAACCAGTGAAGGAGCTTTGAAGGCAAGCTATCATCATGCTGTCAAAAAAATAGAAGATTATATCAGGAATCATTAAACTTAAAACACGGTAAACTGTCTCAACCAGTCCGCAAATGCCACAGTCACCTACCATACGAGAAGAATTACAGGAGCTGAACAGCTCGCTGGTCTCATCATCAGACCCGCTGGGCTATACCGTACCGGAAGGTTATTTTTCCGGACTTGCTGCCGAAATCATGACAAGGATCAAAGCAGACGAGGCCGCTACGCCTGCGACAGAGCTGGAACAATTATCTCCGCTCCTGGCTGGTATCAGTAAGAAAAACGTGTACTCAGTGCCCGATGGCTATTTCGCTGAGCTTGACCCGTCTTTTGCCTGGGTAAAAGATGAAGACGCCAGCAGTGAAACTGCACAATTATCGCCTTTGCTGGGTGGACTTTCGCGCAAATCTCCTTTCAGCCTGCCGGATGGCTATCTCGATCAGCCAGTGCTCATACCAGCTGAAATAAGTAAACCCGCCGCCGTCGTTACAATGAAGCCCCGGAAATGGAATGCTTTAGCTATTGCCGCATCCGTTGCTGCGGTGATTGCGCTCAGCGTGGCGATGTGGGTAAAACAACACAGCTCCATTCCAGTTACTGACAGTCAGTCTTTCGCCTGGGTGGAAAAGAACATGAAAAAAGTTAGTACGGACGATATCAGTAAGTTTGTCGACCTCGCTGATCCTGCCTCCCAGGATCTCGCGATCGGAGGTGCTTCCGATGATATCAAAGGCCTGCTACAGAATGTATCTGATAAAGAAATACAGGATTTTTTAAAAGACGTCCCTGTTGATGAGACAGATGACGATATTCTTTTCAATTGACCATGAAACATTTTTTATTCATATTCAGCTTCCTTTTGCTCACCACCATCCCTTTGTTTGCCCAGGATGATGGGGACGATGTGGATGACAATGCCACCATCCGGGATAAAATGAGTGAGTATATCCAGCAGAAGCTTAACCTTACCAATGATGAGGCAAAAAAATTCAAACCTGTCTTCATCGAGTATTTCAAGGAATGGAAAAAAACAGCGCGCGAAAACCGTGGCGATAACCTCGTCTTACGCCAGAAAATTGCCGATCTGCAGGTAAGATACCGCAACCGGTTCCGCGATATCATTGGTGAGCAGCGAAGCAACCAGGTCTTCAATCACCAGCGCGGATTTATCCTAAAACTCCGCGAGTTAAGGCAGGAAAGACTACGCGGCGGCGGGAAAAACAATCCTTAACCAAATTTTAATTTACCTGATAATAAGATAACTTTTTATATATCTTTGAACCTGGTGTTTTTCATAGGTTAGCAACGGCCGGCTCTTTTTAGGGCGGGCCATTTTTTTGGACGCGAATGACCGCGAATGGCACACGAATGGCCGCGAATAGACACCAATGACTGCGAATTTCGCGAATTGGCTAGTAAGGCACTGAAGGGTTTAATGTGTGTCCAGCACTATATCTCACCCGAAGAGATGATTCGTTTGAACAGTAAACTGGGCGCACCGAACGCTATAAGCAATCCCAGTTGCAGGCCGGCGACATTGACGTAATTAAGTGTTTGGGCCATCGCCTCATATGAAAGTGTAGCCATAGCTTTCACTTCGAGAATAATCAGACCGAAAACTACAAAGTCCGCTACGAATTTTCTCCTTAATTCTATGCCATCATAAAATACGGGATATCGCTTTTCACGTTCGTATGGTATATTATGTCGTTTGAATTCTATCTCTAACGCATCT
Organism: Chitinophagaceae bacterium; assembly: GCA_040509495.1. Taxonomy (GTDB): domain Bacteria; phylum Bacteroidota; class Bacteroidia; order Chitinophagales; family Chitinophagaceae; genus Terrimonas_A. The sequence goes on from JBEVKW010000452.1 coordinate 3,520, forward strand.
TTATATAATACTTCTTGATACCCTCTTTTGAATTTTCTATGCACCTTCATGCATAATCCTATTATTTGATAGCACTCTTCCTTAAGTAATAAATCATTATGTAGCTTTTTCATTTGAATATCCTCCTCCGCGAAAGAAAGATATTTGCGAAAAAACTGAAAGGGTAAAAAACATTTTTCAAACGTTTTTTACCCTTTGCAATTATCTAATTTCTATCGTAAGATTTACTAAATCTGAGCAAATCTCACTCCAAGGCAATTCGTGGAATTAGCGCAGAAAACTCGAATCTTTAATATCATGATAAAAGAGGAATGTCCAGCCGCGACCGTCTTCCCACCATTCGCGTCTCAGCTCCATCGCCTTCTTCCCATCATAATCATATTTCGCCGCAAAGCGATGTCTCATTTGTTGTAATTGCGGAGCATCGTCGGCGCCGAAGAAGATCGTCTCATTATTTTCTTTTATCCAGAATACCTGGTGAAAAGGTGAATGAGCGCCTGTTACCTTGTAATGGATATATCCATCGATATCACCTTCATCTTCCGTGAGGAATTTGACTTGCGGAGAATTCTTCAACACTTCCAGTTCCTCAGGGATAAACGAGGGAAGGCCCTTTTGCATGGCAAAGTCAAGCTCGCGCTGCTGCACATAATATGTAGCGTGCGGAAAGCTCAGCTTTGTTCGATCTTCATCTTCAGAAACGCCGCCTGCATGATCCTTATGCAAATGACTCATCAGCACTTTTGTTACTTCAGACGGGTTGATGCCCGCCTGTATCAGGTTGTCATGCAACTGCAGTTTTCCATTTGTGGAAAAGCCCAGGCCTGTATCCAGCAGCAGCACATCTTTTTCCGTGATGACAACAAACGGCTGGACCTCCACCAGCAAACTGCCCGCAGGCCGCTGCTGCAGATCATCCTGCTGATCATCAAACGGAACGAATAGTTTGGATTTGTCTATGGTGAAGGAGCCTTCAGATAATGCCACAACTCTCATAACAACGCAAATGCTGCGCGAATGGCCGCGAATATTCACGAATTCACTCTGCGCAATTTGATGCGAATAAAATCCGCAATGGTTAATTGTATAACAAAAAAATCTACGGTAAAGTTAGCCAATAATACCCGAACAACGCCCAAACACATAAACCTCCATGCTATTGGACTCTGTTCGTGAATATTCGCCGCCATTCGCGCAACATTAGCGTAATACCATTTGACGATCCGCATCCAGTCTCACCAGAATAAACAACAAAATAGTAAACGTGATCAGCGAAGTTCCTCCATAGCTTACCAGCGGTAAAGTGATACCGATCACGGGAGCAAGGCCAATTGTCATGGCAACGTTAATGCCGATATGGAAGAAAAACACAGCGGCAACACCATAGGCATAACAACGGCTGAAGACGCTTCGTTGCCGCTCAGCTACGGTGATGATCCTGAATAGAAGTAAAAGATAGATCCCCAGCAGGATGAAGCTGCCGGTGAACCCGAAGCCTTCACCGATGGTATCAAAGATAAAATCGGTACGCTGTTCCGGCACAAACCCATAACGCGTCTGTGTTCCCTTTAACAGTCCTTTTCCGAAGAGGCCCCCGCTACCGATCGCGATCTTGGATTGTTTCACGTTGTAATCGGCCGTATTTTCCTGTTTGCCGGTGGTAGCTGCCTGGATGGCTGCCTCTCCTTTTAAATATTCTAAAGGCACATCTTTACCGATCGTGCTATAGATCCGTTCAACCTGGTGCTTGGCCAATACATTCTTAAAAATTACAGGCACCGCGAAGCGCTGAATACCGACGCATATAACCCAGATCAGCGCGATCTTCACGAGGATAGTTTTATCTCTTTTCAACTGGCGGCGCATGATCAGGATCACCAGCGCGGCAAGACCTGTAAGCGCAAGCGCCAGCACGTTCTTATCCAGCAGCAATGTTGCCACCACCAGGGCAGCAGTTGCAAATCCGATAACCAACACTCCCGAAGGAAGACCTTCGCGATACATTACCAGGAAGAAGGCAAAGAAAACGAGTGCAAGACCTGTTTCACTCTGCATGATCGTCAGCACCGCCGGTGTTAAGGCAATACCAGCTGCGATCAGTTGTGAGCGTGTTTTACTGAAATCTGTTTCCGGTCTTGATAAGTATTTTGCTAATGCAAGGCACACACATATCTTACAAAATTCCGCCGGCTGGAAGTTAAAGCCACCAAACCGGATAATAGATTCCGTTCCTTTTACATTAGAGTGAAGAGGGAACACCAGCAAAAGCATTACGATACCGATAGCATACCAGATATTGGCTGTTGCCGAAAAGAATTTACTATCCGTAAGAAGGATGAATAATCCCAATACCAGCCCTGCAACGAAAAAGTAAAGTTGTTTGCTATAATCTGTACTGAAGTTCAGAAAGCTTTGCAGAATGGGATCATCTTCTTTGTAAGTAGCACCGAATACAGCTGTAATGCCGATGGCAACCAGTAACAGGTAGATCCAGACAAGGCTCCAGTCAATTCCCTTTGATATGGCAGGATTCTTCGTACTCATAATGTTGTAGTGGTTGGCCTTGCGGCTGTTGATCTTTTATCTCCTGAAATGATTGCGGCAGCCAGTAAGGAAGGTGCATTCTTTCCGGAAGCTGGTGTTTCCCGTTGTGGAACACGCGTGGGCACTGACGCCGTACGAATATATTTCCGGATATAGGAGCTGTCTTTCCTTTTTTCAAAGAACCAGTATGCCCGGGTTGAATCAGCCTTCCATTGCAGGTCTTTCAGGAAACCGGGCATAAGGTTGGCTGCCGCGATCCGCTCCACTTCTTTCTGCCGGTCTGCCCTTAGTGTATCCTTAAGATATTTTTCCATCATCAGGAAAGCAATAGGGCCTGCCCACGTAGAACCGAAACCACCATTCTCAATGATCACTGCCACCGCGATCTTGGGATCATCTTTTGGTGCGAAGCACACGAAGAGGGAGTGGTCCTTCAGCTGTGTCCGCTTCCCTTTGATGATGCCGTAGTTTTCGGCAGTACCTGTTTTTGCGCATACTTCCACATCGGGGATCTTCGGGATCCTCCATGCCGTTCCCCGGATCGTTACGTCGTGCATCCCATCAATTACTGTACGATAAGACGTATCTGGGATATGCGTGAGCACTTCATGTTTTACCCGGTATTTATTGAGCATCGCTGTATCTGCGGTCGTTTCGTCATCGATGGACTTCACGAAATGCGGTAGGTAATAATACCCTTTATTGGCCACGATACTGATACCATTGGCAATCTGTAAGGGAGTAACCAGCATTTTATCCTGCCCGATTCCCATTGTAACCATCGTACAGGAATTCCAGGATCCGCGATACTCCTTGTCGTATGCGGTTGTGTCGGGTATATTTCCGCCATCTTCACTGGGAAGATCGACCCCGAGGCGGTGACCGTAACCAAATGCAGACATATACCGTTTCCATTCGGTTAAGCCTTTTCGCGGGCTCTTGTATTTTGGATTGTCCAGCGTAAGCCGAAAGGTATTATAGAAAAATGAGTTGCAGGACCAGGCAATGGCAAGGCGAAGGTTGTTTGCGTGGCCAGACCAATGTTCGGTGCAACCATATCGTCTTCCGCAGTAATAATAACCACCCGAACACGCGATCCCGCTGGCTGGAGTGATCACTCCTTCATCAAGACCGATCAGCGCCGCAAGCGGCTTGTATGTTGACCCTGCAGGGTACTGTCCTTTGATCGCCCGGTTGAACAATGGCCTGCTCACATCAAGCACAAGCTTCGCATAGTTCTTTTGTTTTTCGGGTCCGGTCAGTTCATTCGGATCAAATCCCGGCCCGGATGCCATTGCCAGAATCCCTCCGGTTTTGGGTTCCAGCGCCACCACTGATCCGATCTTACCGATCAGTAACTTTTCAGCCAGTTGCTGCAGCTCTACATCGAGATAGGTCCTCACTCCCCGGCCCGCAATGGCGGCAGTATCAAATATTCCGTTCTCATAACTTCCTACAAGCCTGTTACGGTTATCTTTAATAATGTGCTGAACACCACGCTGCCCCATCAGCACTTTTTCATAGGTAGATTCAAGCCCGCTTTTACCGATATAGTCACCCATCCGGTAAAAATTACCTGATCGCCTGATATCAGAAGTGTCTACTTCACCGATATATCCGAGAATATGTGCAGCTGTATTGAATGGATAAACGCGTACCGGACGTTCCACTAACGCAAATCCTGAGAAACGCCATGTGTTCTCCTCAAATCTCGCCTGAATTTGCGGCGTAAGAAGCGACTGGAATACGGAGGGTCGTACGCGTGTATTCTTGAAAATGGCGTCCCGTACTCGCTTGCGGAATTCAGCGGTATCGATTTCCATCAACCGGCAGAATGATGAAGTATCAAAGTTTTTAATTTCAGAAGGGGTTACCATCAGGTCGAACATGATGGCATTATTGAGGATGGCCTTACCTTTTTTATCGTAAATGATCCCGCGCTCAGGATAAACGATCTTGGGAAATACCGCATTGTCCATAGCCAGCTGACTATACTTGCCTTCCACCACCTGCAATCTGAACAATTGCACAATGATAATAACAAACGCTACCAGGAATATTAAACGGATAATACGGCTTCTGGATTGGTTGAACACGGACATAGGTCAAGTAAGATGAATGGGTGATGCGGGATTATTGCCCGTAGAAGGAATGTATACACTTAGCAATACAAAGTACGAAATGAAACGCGCGGTTTCCAAATGTTTCGCGTGATAAATTTTTCTTAAAGAAGAGAAACCGTCTGTGCGGAAAAAGGGTCGGTGCCTGATGCCCGCTGGCTGAACTACGCCGTAGGACAGCTACTTACTGGTTTGAAAGTTATCCTCATCAGGAAGATTCATTATTGCTGACCTGCACCGAAGCGTTCGATCCGCCATTACTGCTACGCGGTATTGGTCCTGTAATTCATCTTCCTCGAAAACAGCAGCTCCGTGATGATCACGAGGATCATACTGATAGCAGTAGTGGAGATCACTTTGATAAGCAGGTGCAGGAAGGAACCAAATGACCACCACTCCAGAACTACAAGGTATAAATGATGGAATATTGTAAGAATGAGGACATAAACAAGATAAGGAGTCCATCCCATTGAGCGGGGAGATGGTTCGCGGTAATTGAATTCCGCCGTTTCTTTTGGTGACAGTATATTAATGATGAATGGTCTCAGGTAAGCGATCAGCACGCAGGGGGCTGCATGAAGGCCGGGACTGTTCATAAAATAATCCAGTGTCATCCCGGTAATAAAACCAGCGAACAGTAACCCGATACGGGATATCCTGAAGGGAAGCCACAGGATGAACAGGTAATAAATAACAGGTATGATATACTGGTGCAGTGCCGGAATTTCATTCAGGATATACACCTGTACAAAGATAAACAGGAGCAGGCGGACTATATTTCTTAAGAGATCACTCACCGGTTTGGTTTTTTAGCATCATCAATCTTTCTCCTGGTATCCTGCATCAGTTGATCCAGCTCATTAAGCTGAAGATTCTCTACCACCATTACCTGTTGAAGATTAGCGAAGTTTGCACCCGTCTTAATTTTCAGCACGTAGAAGTTGGTGGAAATATCCTTGACGATCTCCGCGATCGTTCCGACGAAATGGCCGGGAGGAAATGCGTAGGAATAGTTCCCTGTTACGATGGTATCGCCCTTGACCAGGGAATCACTTTTAGGAATATTGGTAAGCGTGAGAAAATGAGGATCAGTACCGTCCCAGAAAAGCGTGCCCGAGTTCTTTGTCTTTTTAACCAGCACGTTCACTTTATTCTGTACGTGCAGCAAACTCATCACCTGTGCATAGTTGGGGCCTACGTTGACGACCTGGCCAACGAGACCGCCGCCCGAGCTGAACACGCCCATATTATCCTTTACTCCCTGGTTGGAGCCACGGTTGATCTGGATATAGTTTTTTTCGTTGCTGACTGTGGAATAAACAACCTGCGCATCACGCCACACATAGTGGCGATAATGCCCCAAAGTGTCGAAAGGAACAGAATCGCGGATGATGGTCTGACCTGTATCAACCTTTATAAAATTTGATGGAAGCTGATTCATTAAGGAATCATTCAGCCTGAGCAATCGGCGGTTCTCTTCTTTCATGCGAAAGAAATCCTCCACATTATTATACTTGGAATTGAACCAACCGGTCACCTCATTTGCTGCTGCTAACCCCTGCGCATGATGGAACCTGTTATAGTTTATCAAAAACCATATACACACCGCCTGTAGTATCAGAAATACAATGACGGTGAAAAAGCGGCGAATGAACAGGAATATATTACGCAAAGGAGCTGTTTTGAATCTGAAGCTTTAGCCGCCGGGGTTATCGCATTACAAAAGGATACTTGTCGTAGTTTTTGAGCGCGATGCCAGTACCTCTAACCACGCTTTTCAGCGGATCGTCGGCAACGTGAACAGGCAGCTTTATCTTTTGGCTAAGCCTTTTATCCAATCCTCTCAGCAGGGCACCGCCGCCTGTAAGGTATAAGCCACGGCGATAGATATCACCTGCCAGCTCCGGAGGTGTTTGTTCCAGTGCTTTGAGGATAGCTTCTTCTATTTTGAAAATACTCTTGTCGAGTGCTTCGGCGATCTCCTGGTAGCTGACCATGATCTGCTTGGGGATGCCCGTTACAAGGTCGCGGCCATTTACAGGTATATCATCCGGCGGATTGTCCAGATCTTTCATCGCTGCACCAACCTGGATCTTGATCTGTTCGGCAGTACGCTCACCGATCAGGAGGCTATGGTAGCGGCGAAGTGCTTCCATGATGTCAGCAGTGAATTCATCACCGGCAATACGGATACTCTGATCGCAAACGATACCCGCCAGTGCGATCACGGTGATCCCGGTAGTACCGCCACCGATATCGATGATCATATTTCCTACAGGTTCTTCCACATCAATGCCGATACCCAGTGCAGCGGCCATTGGCTCGTGCAGCAGGTACACTTCTTTCGCACCAGCCTGTTCGGCACTGTCACGAACGGCACGTTTTTCCACCTCTGTAATGGATGAAGGGATACATATCATCATTCTCCAGCTAGGAGGAAATAAAGGCTTCTTTGGATAAACGAGTTTGATCAACTCCCGGATCATTAACTCTGCAGCATTGAAATCGGCAATTACACCATCCTTCAGCGGACGCACAGTTCTGATACTCTCATGGGTCTTCTCGTGCATCATCAACGCTTTTTTCCCCACAGCCAGCACCTCCTTCGGATTGTTCCTGTTCAGCGCAACAATACTTGGCTCATTTACCGCTACTTCATCATTATGTATGATAAGGGTATTGGCGGTACCCAGATCCATAGCAATCTCTTGTGTAAACCAGTTAAAAAGTCCCATTCGATATAATTGGATTTAATGTGTGCAAAGTTGAAGGAATAGTTTGACTTTACAAAGCAAAGCCTTGTCAGGACAGCATTTTTTTTACATGCAGGAGGGAGGTTCTCACATTTCATTCATCGATGCAGCGATGTCATTACACTCTCACTTCTTCAGGGGTTTATTTTTGCTACCTTGCGGGCGCTTTCAGATAACGGCATTATTTGAGTTCTATTATTATTTAACTCAAAAGTTCTTCGGATATTTTTTGGCCAAGTTTTCAACAGCAGGGGAAAGCGTTAATGAGGCATTTCCACTTTTGGCACAAAAATGGCAATTAACGAAACCGAAGCACCATTTTTAACCATTTTCCATTAAAAAAATTATGAGAAAGGTCTTTATTCTAAGCGCTCTTTTGGCAGGATTTATTTTTTCAGCCAACGTATCTAATGCTCAAAGTACTTACAAAACCGGTGTAGGCCTTGGTGTCGATTTCGGTAACGGTATGACACTCGTTGGTCCAAGTGTTAAACACTTTTTTACCCAGAAAGATGTCGGCCAGTTTGATGTAATGTTCGGAAACGACTACACCGTGATCCAGGGCTTCTATCAGTACCACAAGCAAATTGATAACGCAGCTGGCCTCAAATGGTTCGTTGGACTGGGTGCCGGTGTTGGTCTTTATGACGGCGGTTCCGATTTCCTTCTTCGTCCTCTGACCGGTTTAGATTACAAAATCAATGATGTTCCATTGAGCTTTTCATTTGACTGGAGACCTACGATCTTCATCGGCAATGGCGATTCTGATTTCGAAGCAGCAAGATTTGGCCTCGGTTTCAGGTATTCTTTCTAATCCGTTACACTTCTATCATATATCTCTCATCTATCTATCAGCAAAAGGAAGAGGTGGTTGCGCAAGCAATCACCTCTTCTCGTTAAAGGCACTGCCGAGTGATGCAGGTCTGAAAGGTCAGGAAGTTCAATCGTGAGGTTTATTCGTTCTGGCCGGCAGGCTGTGCAGACTTAAACTTTCAAACTTTGAATCCCTGGCAACTATTACTTTCCCTATCTTTCTATCCTTAACCAGACTATATGCGCTTAACCATTTCAACCTTGTGCCTGTTACTGGCATTTTCCTCGATCGCCCAGGAAGATGCGGGAAAAAAATTCGCTGAATTCCAAAAAGCCCTCAGCGACCCGAAGGCAGTCCCTTATGGAAAGAATCCTGCCGCCGGCAAATTTTACGACATACGAGGCTTCAAAATGTATTGTGAGGTGTATGGAACCGGCGAACCTTTGCTGATCATTCATGGCAATGGCGGATCGATCGACAACTTTATCTATCAGATTCCTTATTTCGCCAAAAAATATAAGGTGATCATCGCTGACAGCCGGGCCCAGGGAAAATCGGCAGATACCGGTGACTCGCTCACTTATGAGATGATGGCGGACGATTACGCGGCCTTGCTTGACGCATTAAAGATTGATTCTGCGAATGTTATCGGATGGAGTGACGGCGGAATCAATGGTATTCTGCTCGCACAGCGCCATCCCAAAAAAGTGAAAAAGCTGGCGATCACCGGTGCTAACCTCGCGCCAGATACTACGGCCGTTCCGCAGGAGATCTGGGATATGGTAAGACCTGCACTCGCTGGCCTGAATGCCAAGTCGGTCAAAACACCACAGGAAAAGAATTCATTGAAATTGCTGAAACTGCTTTGCGAACAGCCTCATATCGCGCCGGCTTCCCTGGCAAAAGTCCTCTGCCCAACGATCGTGATCGGCGGCGATCATGACGTCATCAAAGAAGAGCATACACTGCTTATCTATAAGAATATACCGAAAGCTTATTTATGGATCCTGCCAGGTGCGGGACATTCCACACCGGTCATTTACGCGGAAGACTTTAACCGGGGGGTTGATCGGTTCTTTACAAATCCGTTTGTAAAGATCGAAGGGGAAGCGAGGTTTATGTAATTCGCCCGGCGTAAATTTCCCGCAGATCTACGCTGATATATGCAGATACGCAGCTAATTTTCTCGCTAAGGAAAGTCATCTGCGTATCTGCGCTTTTAGATCAGCGCAGATCTGCGGGAACCTACGCCAGTCCTGGATCAGGAAGCTCCCACAAAGCCAAGCCTTTTCTCCACCGCTACCGGCAACACGGGCAGTTTTCGTCTCTCTATCAAAAAGCTGTTCAGCTGTGCAATTTCCCTGAATATATAATGTTTATCTGCCGCAGATTTAAGGTAATCTTTCCCAGTGCTTCCTCCCGTTCCGATCCTCGTGCCGATCATCCGGTGCACCATATTCATGTGGCGGTATCTCCAGGAGCTAAGCTGCTCGTCCATTTCGAGCAGGCCATTCAGTAGTTGAAACGGCAATTGCAGAACAGGATATCCCCTGTAAATAGAAATAAACAATGCAGCACGCGTTGCCTTGGGCGATAATGACCGTACAGGTTGTTCACCTTTTCCCAGGAACGTGGTGTCGAATGCGATCAGGTTTGCTTTTTCTGTATCGGACAAGCTCTGCTGATAGCAGTAGCGATATTCTGCCCAGAACGGATGCGGCGCCTCGTCTGGCTCATGCACTGCAAAGTCACTCCAGTTCTCCTGTTCATCAAAGAACGGCATGCGTTCCAGCCAGCTATTGACCCACTCCAGCAATGACTTTTCATGCTCTGCTTTTTTGATGATATCGACATGAGAAGGGCGAAGCTGGGAGGTATAATACTCCTGGCCGTGACGCTGTTCGAACTTCAGTCCCAGCTTTGCTTCCAACTCTTTGAACTGCCAGCTCTGGAAGCCGGAGGCAGGGCGGAGCATATCGCGGAAATCGAGGAAATCCATGGGAGTCATCGTTTCCATGATGTCCATCTGGTGTACCAGCACACGCATGATAGTGGCACATCTGCTTAGGCGGTGGACAATGGTCTGTAACTCTGGAGAGTTGTCATTGAGGGACGGTTTGGAAAGGATCCCGATCACGGAACCAACCTCATGATGAAGCTGTTTGAACCAGAGTTCATACGCCTGGTGGATGATGATGAAAAGGGTTTCATCATGCGCCGGAAGTTGTCGCTTTTCACTTTCAGGGAACTGGGCGTTCAATATCTTGTCAAGTTCGAGATAGTCGTGATAGTTCATGCGGCAAGGTAAAATTTAATTTAGTTGAACGGCGTTAGAAGTATCGAAGAGGGCGCTAAGCTTCGCAAAGAGCGCGAAGAAGGTCTTAGCGGACTTTGCGGAAGCTTAGCGCCCCTGCGATACATTTTTCTGTATTTATTTTCCAATAAACTCGAACCCGATATCATTCCGGAAGTAAATACCATCATAAGTGACGTATTGCAGTACGTCCAGTGAAGTATTCACGGCCTCTTCGATATTCTCCCCAAAACTTGTAACACAGAAGACGCGCCCGCCATCGGTCACGATTTTACCGGCGTCTTCTTTTGTTCCTGCATGGAAGATCTGTGATTGTTTTCCGTAATTCTCATCAAGCCCGGTGATCTCTTCTCCTTTATTATATCCGGCAGGATAACCGCGGCTTACAGCCACAACGGTGGCAGCGGAGCGGGGATCTGCCTGGATTTTTACCAGGTGTAATTCTTTTTGAGAAGCAGCGACGCAAAGCCCTACCAGGTCATTTTCCAGGCGTGGGATCACCACTTCGGTTTCCGGATCACCCATGCGGCAATTGTATTCGATCACGAATGGATCACCATTGACATTGATCAATCCAAAAAAGATAAAACCAGTGTATTCGATCCCTTCCTTGTGAAGGCCGTTAACGGTGGGCCGTATGATCCTTTCATCTACTTTCTGCATAAAATCCGGCGTTGCGATCGGCACAGGGCTTACCGCTCCCATACCGCCCGTCATCAGGCCTTTGTCACCAACACCTATCCTTTTATAATCTTTTGCTTCCGGGAGGGTCAGGTAACTTTTACCATCGGTCAACACGAAAACGCTTAGTTCGATGCCTGTCAGGAATTGCTCCACCACTACTTTCTTGCTGGCTTCGCCGAATTTCGCACGCTGGATCATCAGTTCAAATTCCGCGATCGCTTCCAGGTGGCTTTGACAGATCACCACACCTTTGCCGGCGGCCAGCCCATCCGCTTTAAGAACGATCGGCAGAGGATGTTCTCCAAGATATTTGATCCCTTCTTCATAGTTATCCGTCGTGAATTCGCGGTAACCTGCCGTAGGAATATCGTGGCGCATCATGAATGCTTTCGCAAATGCTTTGCTGCCTTCGAGCTGTGCACCGTTTTTAGACGGTCCGATAAAATGGATGGAAGCCAGTTCTTCATTGGCTTTGAAGTAATCGTACAGGCCATTTACCAGCGGTTCTTCAGGGCCAACGATCACCATTTCGATCTTTTCGAATAGGCAGAATTTACCGATCGCATCGAAATCAGAAAGTTTGAGGTTGACATTTACACCACACTTTGCGGTGCCGGGATTACCGGGCGCGATGTAGAGAGGATTTGTCCAGACACTTTGACTAAGTTTCCAGGCCAGGGCGTGTTCTCTGCCTCCCGAGCCTAATAGCAGTATTCGCATGGTGTAGTATGGGATTTTAAACTTCGTCGCGAAGATCGTAATCCTGACTTAAGATATCAGGAAAAATTTGCGAGTGGTCAATTTTCGTTATTTTGCCTTCTTCGTATGGTTAAGATTACTGATTTGTAAATAAACCCCCAACATGAATACCCCTGCAAGAACCAGCGGCCACCCAAAAGGATTGTATGTCTTATTCGCCACAGAGATGTGGGAAAGGTTCAACTATTACGGCATGCGGGCGATCCTGGTGCTGTTCATGACGCAAGCCCTGTTGTTCAATGACAAGTTTGCCTCAAATCTTTATGGAAGTTATATCGGCCTTATCTATCTAAGTCCTTTACTTGGCGGATATGTTGCAGACCGTTTCTGGGGTAATAAACGATCTATCCTTGTCGGAGGACTGGTAATGGCCGCCGGTGAACTGATCCTTTTTGCCTGCGGCTCGATCTATCATTCTTCGCCGGACCTTTCAACCTTTTTGTTCTTCACCGGGCTTGGATTCATGATTGCGGGCAATGGTTTCTTCAAACCCAATATTTCCTCACTGGTTGGCCAGCTTTACCCTGATAATGATACCCGGAAAGATGCTGCATATACGATCTTTTATATGGGTATCAATACAGGCGGCATGCTTGGCCCGATCGCCTGCGGCTTTGTTGGCAATACCGGCGATCCGGCAGATTTCAAATGGGCATTTCTTGTGGGCGCCATTGCGATGGTGATCAGTGTTATCGTTCAGAAAATCTATCACAACAAATACGTGCGTAACCCGCAGGGACAGATCCTCGGCGAAACACCGGGTACAGGCGCTCCTAGCGTTGACCCGGTAACTGGTGAAAAACACCTGGCAGTACCTCCTCCTCCGAAAGCGATGCTTAACCCGGTGACAATTGTTCTTGGAATGCTTTGCTTTTCGGGAGTAATGGTTGCAGCAATGTATCTCGATACCACGGTGAATTATCTATTTTATCTACTTGGCGGAAGTTTTCTTTTTATCATATTTTATATTCTATCTGATAAGAACCTTTCGAAAGAGGAAAGACAACGGATCTGGGTAATGATCATCATTGCATTCTTCGTAGTTTTCTTCTGGGGAGCATACGAACAAACGGGGGCATCATTAACATTCTTTGCCGACAGACAAACCGATAGGCATCTTACTGCAAGCTACGAGATGCCCACTGCATACTTCCAGTCATTCAACTCTGCATTCATCATCATCTTTGCACCGATATTCGCCATCCTATGGCAGGTGCTCGGTAAAAAGCAACCGGCAACTCCTACGAAAATGGGTGTCGGACTGATACTTGTTGCCTTGGGGTACTGGTGGATCGCGCATGGCGTTGACAATGTTACCCAGCCAGTCAGCATGATCTGGCTTACGGGCATGTATCTTCTTCATACCTGGGGTGAGCTTTGTCTTTCGCCGATCGGGTTATCCTTGTTTAATAAACTTTCACCGATAAGATTTGCTTCGCTGTTAATGGCTGTCTGGTTTCTGGGAAATGCGGGGGGCAACAAATTGGCTGGCGTACTAAGCGGACTATATCCTGATGGCGGAAAAACAACTTCTTTCCTCGGCTACCAGATCAGTAACCTGCATGAGTTCTTCATGCTGTTCGTATTCATGGCCGGAGCAGCGGGCGTGATACTGCTGTTGCTGTCAAAGAAACTTCAGAAAATGATGCACGGAATTCAATAGCATTTTAACTGCCTGGCGTAATAAGTATCGCAGAGGGCGCAAATAAAAACGCAAAGTGCGCAAAGATCAAACTGATTTCTTTGTGTCCTTTGCGTTTTACTTTGCGCCCTCTGCGTTGCTCCTACGCAACCCAATAGCAGAAATTCCTATCTTTCCGAAAACACACACACTTTCTCATGTGGAAAAAACATCCTAAAGCCCTAAGCTATCTCTTCTTCTCTGAAATGTGGGAACGGTTCGGTTACTACCTGATGATCGGCATCTTCACACTTTATCTCAAAGATGTAAAGGCTGGCTACGCGATGACGGAAAAGGAATCAGCAGATCTTTATGGCACCTATATCGCTCTGGTGTTCCTCACTCCTTTCCTAGGCGGGCTATTGGGTGACCGTTATCTCGGCTACAGTAAATCGATCATCCTTGGCGGATTGATGATGAGCTTTGGCTACTGCCTGATGTCTATTCATAACATGACGATGCTTTATATAGCGATGACGCTTGTGATCGTCGGCAATGGTTTCTTCAAACCCAATATGTCTACACTGCTGGGAAATGTTTACTCCGTTCCGGAACATCTGCATCAGAAAGATGAAGGATACAACATCTTCTATATGGGTATCAACCTCGGAGGATTTATCTGCAATTTTATCAGCGCAGCTTTATACATCACCTATGGTTGGGGTTATGCATTTATAGCCGCTGGCATTGGCATGCTCGTCGGGGTGATCATTTATATCATCGGGTTGAAACACTACCGGATGTATGATGTAAAGAAGGCTGTGGCGCCGGGCGATATGCCTTTCAGCAGGATCGTATTGCTGATTCTTGTACCATCTGTGATCGCCGGCGTGCTGGGCTGGATGATTCCTGGTGACTGGTTTGGATCTGATTCAACTGATGCATTCATCTTCGCTTGTATTCCACTCTTCTATTTTTATGGAAATATCTATGCAAAGGCAGAGAAGTCGGAGAAAAAGCCAATTATGGTGTTGCTGACTATCTTTGTTGTCGTGATCTTGTTTTGGGCTGTATTCAAACAAAACGGTTCGGCATTGAATACCTGGGCTGACCGTTATACAAATCGCGAAGTAGACGGCACTACACAAAAGGTATTTGACAACCTGATCCTTGCACAGAAAGTGACTTACCAGAAAGATTCTGTCGCATTATACGATGACCAGTTCCGTCTGCAAAAAGCGAACGGAATTGTTACGAAAGAATTCAACTACCCTGTTTACTTTAAAAACGTAGCACCGGAAAAATTACCGGCGGAAGGAGAGCAGGTAAGCCTGTGGGCAACGAACCTCAGTCAGTCTATCAACCCTGGCTGGGTGATCGCGCTGACGCCTGTGGTGATCTCTTTCTTTGCCTGGAGGCGAAGAAAAAAGAAGGAGCCGTCAACTGCCACGAAGATCGCATTCGGTTTATTGATCTCCGCCTTCTCTGCATTGGTGATGGTCACGGCTGTATACATGGGCAATAATGGATCAGAAAAAGTAAGCGTACTTTGGCTGATCGGAAGTTATGGAGTGATCACATTGGGAGAATTATTATTAAGCCCGATGGGGTTATCGATCGTATCAAAACTAAGCCCTACCCGCATTGCTTCATTAATGATGGGCGGATGGTTTGTGTCAACCGCCATTGGCAATAAACTTTCCGGTGTCCTTGCCACCATGTGGGATAGATATGATCAGAAAGCAAATTATTTCTGGTTGAACTTCGTGCTGCTGCTCGTTGCCGCGTCCCTCGGCTTCATCCTGTTAAGGTGGTGGAATCGGGTCATGACTGAGAAAGGCATTAAGTAAAATTAAAAATTAAAAAGCAAAAAACGCCCAGCTTTGGAACTGTCCTGAAGCTGGGCGTTTTTTACTTTTTACTTTTTAATTTTGACTTTTTACTTCCTATCTTCCCCCGCATAAATTAACTGTATGGCAGAAAAACCATCCAATTTCAAGCCCTTTGTGGCGCCGGAAACGAATATGAAAGAACTGACGGTAAAGTCGATTCTCCTGGGTTCCCTGTTTGGTGTGATCTTCGGTGCGGCAACGGTGTATCTCGCCCTCAAAGCCGGTTTAACGGTTTCGGCTTCTATCCCAATTGCCGTGATCGCCATTACACTGGGACGTCGTTTCTTTAAGACAACGATCCTCGAGAATAATATTATCCAGACAACGGGGAGTGCGGGTGAAAGTATTGCGGCAGGTGTTGCATTCACACTGCCGGGATTTCTGTTCCTTTCGTCGAAAGACAGTGCTGAATATTTCAATTACCTTACAATACTTGTGTTGGCCATCGTTGGCGGACTTCTCGGAACCTTATTAATGGTGCCATTGAGAAAAGCCCTCATCGTAAACGAACACGAAACACTTCCTTATCCGGAAGGAACTGCCTGCGGTGACGTTTTAAAAGCTGGTGAGAAAGGTGGTGACTTTGCAAAAACAGCTTTCTGGGGTTTAGGTGTTGCGTTTCTGTATGCGCTACTTCAAAAAGTATTACATTTTATTGCCGAGGTGCCATACATGGCTACGAAACAGGCTAACAAATTCTTTCCCTCAGCAAAGGTCAGTGGTGAGATCACGCCTGAATATCTCGGTGTGGGTTATATCATCGGGCCACGTATTGCGGGGGTACTTGTAGCAGGTGGTGTGTTAAGCTGGCTGGTGCTGATCCCGCTTTTATCTTTCCTGGTTAGTCCGGATCTGATCGCATCCCAACTCGTGAAGTTTGGCTATCTCGCCAACGTTGAAACGGCGGGTGGCAAAGGTGGCTGGGATCCGGTTACGCATACATTTGCCGATTATTCATCGGCAGTTTATTATGCATACATCCGACAGATCGGGGCGGGCATGGTGGCCGCGGGTGGCATCATCACACTGCTGAAAACATTACCGACAATTGTGAAGTCGGTTAAATCAAGTGTGGCAACGTTCAAGAATTCAGGCGGTGAAAGCAATACAGTCAAACGTACGGATCGTGACCTGAACCTGAAGGTTGTTGTGCTGGGAAGTCTTGCACTCATTTTGCTCATTGCGTTATTGCCTCAGGTGCCCGGACAGGGAGTTGGTCAAAAATTACTGATCGGCCTGCTCGTTGTTTTGTTCGGAGCATTGTTCGTAACAGTATCTTCCCGCATCGTAGGTTTGATCGGATCATCGAATAATCCGATCAGTGGTATGACCATTGCGACGGTAATGGGTACCAGCCTGATCTTTATCAGCGTGGGCTGGGCAGGTCCGGCGTACGAACCGCTTGTGCTCGTGGTTGGCGGTATGATCTGTATTGCCGCGGCAAATGCGGGCGCCACTTCACAAGATCTTAAAAGCGGCTTTATCGTTGGAGCCACGCCGCGTAACCAACAAATTGCCCTTTTCATCGGCGCAATCGTATCCTCCGTTGTGATAGGGCTGACCATTCAATACCTCGATAAACCAAGCGAAGAACTTCTTCAGCAAGGTATAACCCATGCTATCGGAACAGAAAAACTTCCCGCTCCACAGGCTACGCTGATGGCGACCCTGATCAAAGGAATTCAATCACAGAACCTCGACTGGCAGTTTATTTTCGTTGGTGTGTTCATGGCAATCGTAATGGAGCTTTGCGGTATCAAATCGTTGAGTTTCGCGGTGGGAGCATATCTGCCTTTGTCTACAACATTACCGATCTTTATCGGAGGCGCGATCAAAGGCCTGGTAGACTCCCGCGAAAAAAAGAAAAACATTCATAAATCTCCTGAGGAAGAAGAATTGGGCAAAGGCAATCTTTTTGCGACCGGCCTGGTCGCTGGTGGTGCTGTTGCCGGTGTGATCATCGCGTTTGTAAGTGGATCAGATGGTGGTAAAAAATTCCTCGATGCAATCAATACAGAACATGGATTGATGAGCTCATTAGGCGAGAACGGATATTACCTGCTTGGTGTATTATTCTTCGCTGCGATGTCCTTTATTCTCTATCGTGTCGCCACGCAAAAAGATAAGGCGCAATAACTTTCTCTTAGGAAAAAAGTTAACCCCGGACCATGAATGGCTCCGGGGTTTTTCATTTCAGCCATGAAATAAAACACTTAAATAAAATCCATACTGGCATACTCCCGTCCAAGGATAGTTTTTGCATCTGCATTCAACCATTTATTTAACACAGTAGCATATACATTCTTAAAATCGATTTTGTGTTTCAGATCACCTTCATTCAGATCAGACAGATCCGGCATTGCATTGATCAATCCTTTTTTCTTTAACCCTCCACTGATCAGGAACATATTGTTTGCAGTGCCATGATCCGTACCACCACTTGCATTCTGTGATACACGTCTTCCAAACTCTGAGAACGTCATCAGCAATACGTCTTCAAACCGTCCGTTCGTTTTCAGGTCTTTGGTGAATGCCGCAATTGCATCATTCATTTCGGTAAACAATCGTTGTTGCTGAAACTCCTGGTTGATATGCGTATCAAAACTTCCCAGGGAAACGTAATACACTTTCGTATTGATCTCCGAAAAGATCAGCGAAGCAATCGTTTTCATACTGGTGCCTAACTCCGTTGAAGGATAGGTTGCATTGGTAGGATGTAAACGGCTTTGCTTGAAAATATAGTCGGCAGATGATAGTGTCTCTGCCATTGTTTTATATAAATAATCAACCGGTTGCTCTCCAACTGTTTCCGGGTGATGCTTCATCACCTCCCTGAAAAATTTTTCGTTGGCCGTACCGTATAAACGCCGCGGGTCTTTCACTGCAATGCCTTTATTCTTTTCTCCTTTCATAGAAAGACTCAGCACATCGTCGATCTCGATCGCCTGTGTAGGTTTGTCACATCCATGGCATTGTGCATCCAGATAACGGCCGATCCAGCCAGCGTTCCAGTATTCGCTGCTATCGCTGGCCGTATGCCAGATATCCATACTCCGGAAATGCGAACGATCAGGATTCGGGTATCCAACGCTGTTGATGATCCCGAGATTTCCTTCATCATGTAATTCCCGCAGGCTTGTCAGTGCAGGATGAAGCCCTGCTTCATCCGTCAGCTTCAACGCCTTTGTTTGGCTGATCCCAAGCTTCGGCCTGGCCTTATAGTACAGATCATTGCCTATAGGGACGACGGTATTCAAGCCATCATTTCCCCCACTGAGTTGCAACACAACCACCACCTTATTTCCCGCCGGCACCATTGCCTGGCCTTCGAAAGCTTTCAAAAACTTCGGCAGCATCAGTGATGCAGTAGCTAGTGATCCAACCTGTATGAACTCTCTGCGCTTAAAGTGCATAAGAAAAGTTTAACTGTTTTAAATCTTATTGGTTTAAAAGTTTGCATGCTTAACTGTTAGTGTGTTTCCGATCTTTATCAATCATGTGAAAACTTCAAACACTCAAACTGTTAACTTTTAAACTTACGCCTCTCTAACATAGTTGATACTCTGGCGTGCTCATGAGTTGAATAGTTGCAGAGCGGATGAATGCTTCGCGACTGCTTCCGTCTGAATATTTCGTGATTATATCTGCTCCGACTGCAGTGTTTGTTTGCAGTAGTATACCGGCTATAGCGTTTACGAGCGACTCACGTTGTGTTTTGCTGAAATGATCGGTATAAGCCGTCCATTCGATGTTTGCATTGATCAGTCTTGTGCCTCTTCCACCTGCGATCTTTTGTGGGCGGGGCTTTGCGGGTATCGATGCTTCGCCATCATCTTTGCGGCCCATCATCTGATCGTCATCATCTTTGGGTTTGATGTTGATCTTATCTTCATCATTGAACAATTGAGGAACGCGCATACGCATCATCAGCGTGCTGCTGTCTATCCATGATCGGCCGCCGGGCCATCCCGCTACGTTTGGCGGATAGAACAGCACCTGACCCAGGATCCGCTGGATCACCAGCAATGCATCTTCGTTCTGCAATGCCATTGGTAACATACGCTGAATACCGACAAGTAATTCAACAGGTGATTTGATACGCGCGCTAACATTCTTTTCATCATAGAACCAATCGCTGGTATAGATATCTTCCAGCAGAGATGAAATGTCATACTCCTTTTGGTAGAAGCGATCAGCCAGCCATTGTATTCGCTGCTGATCCGGCGTATCATTTACAAAGAACTTATAGATCCTGGTACAGATAAAACGGGCCGTTTGTTTTTCATCTAAAAGAATATTCAATACTGCATCTCCATCGAACTGTCCGGTATGACCCAGAACAGTCTTGGAACCATTATCATGTTGACCTTTACGAAATACAAAATCGCCATTTGCATTGGCACCCCAACCGGTAAATGCGCGGGCTGCTTCTTTTACATCATTCTCGGAATAATTGCCGCGGCCAAGTGTAAACAGTTCCATCACTTCCCGTGCAAAGTTTTCATTAGGGTGACCTTTTCTGTTTTGCTGATTATTTAAAAAGAAAAGCATTGCTGCGCTGCGGGAAACTTCTTTCAGCAATGTGCCGAAATTGCCCAGTGCATGCTGCCTGATCACATTCAATAATTCCTGTTGATAGAAGACATTCAGGTTCCGGCAGGCAAAATGGCCATGCCAGAAGAAAGCCATTTTTTCGCGAAGCTGCGCTCCGCTGTTCACCATTTCGTTCATCCAGGTGATATTAAGATTGCGTACACCTTCCCTGTTCTTTCGCTGGATATTCCTTCTTTCGTCGGCGGATAATTCTTTACGTTGCAACTGACCGGCTACGGCGATACCCTGCACCAATCCTTTGAGATAGTTATCCGCCACGTTTATATACACCGGCTTTTTTGAAGATTCTTTTACCAGTGCCTTGTAAAATTCTTTGGGCGTAAAATCAGGGAGATCAGCCAGCTGTTCAACGGCCGGACCAAATCCGGCGCGCCAGAGCAGGTGCTGGTTTTTTAACTGGTTAGACAACGGCATGCGGGAAATTTTGGTTAAGACCGGGAGAAACAGGCGAAGTTTAACGGTGTAAGCCGGACTTCAAACAGATAATATTGACTTAACAAACGGCAAAAAAAACCGTTCCGCACTTATCAGCACGGAACGGCCGGGAATAGGTTTAATAGTTGGTTTTTGTTTTTGGCCCTTTGTATGTCAATTGCCATTGCTGGCCGGAACGGATCAATTAAGTAAAACTGTCAGACCAATATATAACGGCACCTGACCTGATACATTCACGTTACCGTTAAAGCTTTTTGTTTTATGGGTGCCGGCGAGGTCTTCCCTGGTTGACACCTGGTAAGATAATGTCAGCAGATTATTGAGGCCCGCTTCAATCTGAAGCCATTTGTTAACAGCATATGACACTCCCGGATCGACACTCAGATTAACCGCCGTGGCCTTGGTTTTTGTGTCTGTTCCAGGCTGCGGATAAGTGTCAGTGTTCCTGGTCAGTACTCCCGCAAGGCTGCCCGTTCCAAAAATGTAAAAACCGCTGCTGCCGATGGGTTTGTATTTCCTTGCAAAAAAACCTGCACTATACTGTCTCTGTGTGGAAGAGGTTGGTGAATTATTGGCATTCTCCCATTTGTTGCCGGAATAAGAGGCAATCCCGCCTACAATAAGATTTTCCCTGACGGCTTTTCCAAAACGAAGTCCAACTGCCAGAGAACTTTGATCAACATAAGGAGAATTGGGATTGTCGGTATTGGAAGTTCCTCCGCCGATATTACCGCCGATGAGCGTGGCTCCTTTTTTTATCTGAGCATGTGTGGAGGAGATGATTGCAAAAGATGCAATAGAAAGGATAAGTAAACTTTTTTTCATAATGACTGATTTTGGTTTGATAACAATCAGCACAAATATGAAAAAGAAAAAACGAAACCTGCCATACGGCTGGTTTCGTTTAACGTCGTTTTATCTTAATGAAAACTAAAAAGCAGTGATTACTCTTACGCCTTTTTTGCGTTTGCGTTCACGTATGCCGTTACATTCACTGACTGCACAGAATCCAATCTTGCTTTCGGGATCATCGATTTCAGAATAGGTTTCCATTCTTCAACCGTCCAGTTGGCCACTGGTTTTTCACCATGGCATTTTGCACATTTGGTGGAGTAAATCGTATGGCCTGCAGCAAGCGTTTCTGCGGATACAACCGGCTCAGCTGGTTTCGCAGGGGCTTCCGGCATGGTTGTGCGGGTTGCGACTGTTGGTGCTGTCTTGTTATGACATGCTACGAAAATAACCGAGATGGCTATTACGGAAAGAAACGTTCTTCTCATGGTGGATCATTATTTAGACGGTAAAATAATCCATCGCGGCCGAATTTGGAAAACGTTTTTAAATCGTTAACAAAGAAGTGGCAAGCTGAAAGTTTAAAGGTTTAAAAGTTGAGTAGCGTTCAACTTTTAAACCTTTAAACTTTCAAACTCCTTTCTCTCAAGCCAGCTTTTCCGCCCCAAAGTATTTATGCAACACCGCCGGCAGCTTTATCCCCTCTGCTGTTTGATTGTTCTCCAGCAGGCACGCAAGAATTCGTGGTAATGCGAGTGAGCTTCCGTTCAATGTATGTACGAGCTGCGCTTTGCCATTGGCATCTTTGAAGCGGATCTTCATCCGGTTGCTCTGGTATGCTTCGAAATTGGATACAGAGCTCACTTCAAGCCATCTTTCCTGGGCTGCGCTGAACACCTCGAAGTCGTACGTGAACGCAGAAGTAAAGCTCATATCACCTCCGCAAAGTTTCAGGATACGGTATGGCAGTTCGAGTGACTGGAGCAGCTTTTCCACGTGAGCGACCATCTCTTCCAGCGTATCATAGCTTTTATCAGGGTGAACGAGCTGAACGATCTCTACTTTTTCGAACTGGTGAACACGGTTGAGGCCTCTTACGTCCTTTCCAAAACTGCCGGCTTCACGTCGGAAACACGGCGAATAGGCCGTCATCCGGATAGGCAGATCGTCCGCCTTTACAATCTCATCACGATAGATATTTGTCACCGGCACTTCAGATGTCGGGATCATATACAGGTTATCCGCGGGCATATAATACATCTGCCCTTCTTTGTCCGGCAGCTGGCCTGTTCCGTATGCGGTTGCCTCATTCACCATGAATGGCGGCAGGTATTCTGTATAACCGGCGTCGGTATTATAATCAAGGAAATACTGGATCAGTGCGCGCTGAAGTTTCGCTCCTTTGCCTTTATATAAAGGGAACCCGCTGCCGGTGATCTTCGCACCTGTTTCAAAATCGACGATATCGTATTTGCGGATCAGGTCCCAGTGCGGTACTGATCCCTCCGGCAGCTGCGGTTTGGCTCCACCTTCACGCGCTACCACATTCTCTGCCGGGGTTTTACCAGCAGGAACGTTATCAGATGGAAGGTTAGGCAGCTTCAGCAGCAGATCCGTCAATTGCTTTTCTGTCTCTGCCAGCTTTTCACTGATGGACTGCAGTAATTTATTTGTTTCAGTTACGGTTTGCTTTTTTTGTTCTGCTTCTTCCTTCTGACCTTTTGCCATCAACTGGCCGATCTCTTTGGATATACTGTTTACCTGCGATTTATTGGTATCGAACTCTAACTGAACTTTTTTACGCTGATCGTCAAGCCCGATGATCTCGTCCACGAGACCTGGCTCTCCAAAATACTTTACTGCCAGCTTTTTCTTCACCAATTCAGGATCCTGGCGTAACTGCTGTAACTGCAACATATTGCTTTCTTTTGGAGCAAAGATAAGGCAGGCCGGGGTTGGTTTAAAAGTCCAAAAGTTGAATAGTTTAAAGGTTGAAGGCATGGATCCTGCTTAACGGTGAAACTATAAAACCTTTGAACTTTAAAACTTCCAACGATTTCCCGTCCTTACGTAACTTCGCAGGATGTTTGCAACAGACGACCTTCAACAGCGGTGGTGGAACCTGGAAGCCAGGTTAGTAGAGCGCTTCGGCAAGAAACCTGACATGGAATCGATCCTTTTCCTGATCGGGATACAGGAGTTTGGTCAGATCAAGAATAAGTTCAGCAAAGAACAGAAGCAGGACCTGATGCACGTCGCCATTTGCCGTTTGCTTACCCCCAGTGGATTTTACGAGCTTGAACAGACAGATAGTGACGGCTGGCCGCATTTTCGCCAGCTCAAACCTATGCCGGATATGAATCCTTTTGAGCAGGAGAACTTCCTTAAAGACCATGTTTTACTTTACTTTGAGGAACACGGATTTTAAGTGAATAGTTTGAATGTTTCAAAGTTCAATAGTTTTAAACAGGTGATACCATTAAACTTTAACCCGCTAAAACATTTAAACTTTACTGACTGCATGAAAAGATTCCTACTCTGTTCCTTTTTCCTGTTTTCCCTTCTTCCTCTCATAGCCCAAAAGGAGGTCAGTGTAAAGAAGAAAGACCGTAAAAAGGATATTTTACTTCAAACGAATTATGGCGATATCACACTTCGCTTATCTGATTCAACACCTCTTCACAGGGACAATTTTATCAAACTTGTAAAGACCCATTACTACGACAGCGTATTATTTCACCGCGTGATCAACCGGTTTATGATACAGGCGGGTGACGGAGAAAGCAAGGGCGCTGCCGCTGGTAAACCATTGGGCGGAGGAAATATTGGGTATACCATCCCTCCGGAATTCAGGCCGGGCATGTTCCATGAAAAAGGCGTGCTGGCCGCGGCAAGAATGGGAGACGATGTAAACCCTAAAAAAGAAAGCAGTGGGAGCCAGTTTTACATCGTGCAGGGGAAAGTGTTTACAGATGCTGGTCTCGACTCGGTAGAAACCTATCGCATCAAAAGAAAGCTACCTCCCGAACACAGGGAAAGATATAAGACGGTCGGCGGCACGCCACATCTCGATCAGAATTATACAGTATATGGAAAAGTGGTAAAAGGTCTTGAAGTAGTGGATCAGATCGCGGCGGTAGAAACGAGTAAAGGACAGGACAGGGACAGGCCGGTGAAAGATGTGATCATCATAAAAGCAAAACTGGTAAAGCGAAAGAAGGTCAAATAGATATTGTACGATTATTCGATCGGCAGTTCCTCCTGAGCATGCAAAGAAACCAGCTTATGTAATTTGGGTACCAGGAAAGTTCAACAATAGATCAGCCAGGTAGCAGGTCATATTGTTCTTGAATTTTGCAAAGGTCCACCTTGATATGATAAAAGAGAAGAGGCAACCATTATCTGGTTGCCTCTTCTCTTTTTATTGAGGTAACGAACAGCTTTGAAAGCTTAGTTCGCGTATCCTTCGTTCTGTTGCATAGCAGAGTTTGCCTGGATTTCCGCGTTTGGAATCGGCAGTCTGAAACGGAAGTTTCCTGCAGGAAGTGTTGCACCTGTTGTGGAAGGAGCGTCACTACCAAGTCTTTCAACAGGCAATCCTCTTCTGCGGAGATCCCAGAAGCGGTGTCCTTCGAAAGCAAGTTCTTTAAAACGCTCAGTCATAATTGCGTTGATCAGATCTTGTTTTGTTGGGAATACTGCATTCACATAACCGTTGATCCTTGCAGCACGAAGTGCATTCAGATCATCAGCAGCAGTTGCATCATTTGTTTCAGCTTTTGCTTCAGCACGGATCAGGTACATTTCACCTGTTCTGAACATTTTCGCATCATTGATATTCTCCGCAGTAGTTGCATAACCGCTACCTGCGTATTTGGCAATGATCCGGGAAGGCCTGCTTGGGGTGGCATTAGCAAGAGCGGGCTCATCTTTCAGATAAGAAGCGAAACGGATATCGTTTGTCTGATCGAACAAAGTCCACAATTTGTCAGAAGGAGCCCAGGTAACGCCGCCGATTGTTGTAGCGGATGCTGATACACCTCTGAAGAGTGAGCCGATGCGTCCACCTGCAGCAGTTGTTCTTTTCAGCTTCCAGGCAACTTCATTATTATTTGCATCAGTCCAGATACCAGGGAACTGTGCTCTTGTTGCGAGAGGAAGGCCATTGATGTATTCTGTACTGAAAGTGATTGCACCGGGCCAGTCTTTCAGATACAGGGCAACTCTTGCCTGCAGTCCGGAAACGGCAAGTCTGGTAGCTCTGTTCACATCTGTCAGGTTATTCGGGATGAGGTTTTTCGCCTCTGCCATATCAGCTTTCAATTTATCAAAGTATGGCTGAACAGTGATACGCGATGTTTTTTCTGCAGGGCTTGTTGGAACATAATCCATATAAACCATTGCAAGAGCATTTGCTTCGATATCACCGCTGTAATAGCGCCACAGCTGGAAATGAGAGAATGCGCGCAGGAATAATGCTTCGCCTCTCAATTTTACTTTAAGTGCAGAATCTCCAACTTTGGTTGAGTCCGCTTTTGGTAAGGCGTCGATCACACGGTTTACGCGGTTGATAACACGATACAGGCCATTGATTGCGGTGAAGTTGTCACGGATGGTGATATCAGAAGAGGTATACTGCCATTCGTGAGTAGTAGCAGCGTTATAGAATTCCGCTCTTTTTACTTCATCAGAGAATGTTGCGTTCAGCAGGATATCCATTTCCTGGCCGGAACCAGCGTAAGCTCCGACAATTGCCTGTTCGTTGTTGGCAACAGTTTGCAGGGCAACGTCACCGCCAATGAAATTCGTTTCGTTTACGTCGATCACTTTCGAGCAGGAAACAGCAGAAAGCGCTGTTAGTGCAAGGAAATATATTTTGTAAGATTTCATTTGAATCATTTTTAGTAATTGCGTCTTTGACTTAGACCGAATTATTACAGATCGTTGGTTTAAGGATTAGAAGTTGATGTCTAAACCTACCACGAACATTTTCGGGTTTGGATACTCGTTCAAGCTGATGTTGTTGTTGTCTTCAGGATCCAAACCTGTCCATGGGCTCCAGATCGCGAGGTTCTGTCCCTGAACATAGATTCTTCCGCCTTTCAGCAATTGCGTACCGGCAACTCTGATTGAAGGGAGAGAATAAGAAACGATCAGGTTACGGAAACGGAGGAATTTACCATTTTCAAGATCAGAAGAAGTGAAACCTCTGTCATAAGCTGGAGACTGGAACAATTTCACGTCACCTGCTTGCTGCCACTGATTTGTCAGCAACTCTCTTGAAGCATTAACAGAAGCATGATAGCCAGGCGTACCTCTGGTGATCCAGTTACGGATATTGTTGCTTCTTGTTACGTCAAACTGATAAGAGAACAATGCAGACACACTGAATCTTTTAAAACGGATATCAGCATTGAAACCGCCAGTATGTTTAGGCAGGTAAGTACCCCAATCAGCAAAGTTACCCGCTTGAGCTGCGTCATAAACGATTGTTTTACCATCCTGCGCATAGAACATTGGTCTTCCTGTTGCAGGATCAGCACCCAGGTAATGCGTAGTGAAGTGAGTACCGTAAGGCAGACCTTCCCGGATAACGAAAGTACCAGAGAAATATTCGCTTACCGCACCGAGGTCAACGATCTCGTTCTGGTTGATCGAGTGGTTGATACCTAATGTAACACCAAAGTCTTTGTTTCTGATTACATCTACGTTAGCTGTGAACTCCAACCCTTTATTGGTCATTACACCCGCATTGATAGGCATTGAGTTACCACCAAATCCTGAACTGGCAGGAAGAGGCTGGTTTACAAACAGGTCAACTGTTTTATTGTAGTAAGCGTCAACAACGAATCTTGCTCTGTTCTGCCAAACGGCGAAGTCAACACCAAGGTTTGTTTTATGGATTCTCTCGATCTTGAGATCTGTGTTACCCGCAGAAGAAGGGGCAAGACCAGTCAGGCCAGAACCTGCATAAACAGTAGTACCAAAAGATGGCACCTGAGGACCCTGGAAGTTAGTGATGCTGATCAGACCGCCACCTACGCCATAAGAGCTGGTAGAGATACTGCTGATATTCGGAGTGATACCATAGCTACCTCTTACTCTCAGATCGGTAAGGATGTTCTGATTTTTCATGAACTCTTCCTGCATAGCATTCCAGGTAGCACCCGCAGACCATGTGAAGATTTCTCTGTTGTCTTTATTTACGATCCTTGAAGTTCCGTCATTTCTTACGTTGAAATTGATGGAGTATCTGTCGTTATAAGTATAACGTGCAGTTGCAAAATAAGAACGGATACCATAACCTGAGTTCGCACTGGAAGCAGGTTGAGTATACGTAGTCTGACCAGCTGCAATCGGCAAAGTACCTGCACCCTGACCAGTCAATGGAAGACGGTAGTCGAGGTTATACAAGGTAAAACCAAGCGCTTTTTCGCGACCAGTGATAGTCTCAAAGAACGCACCTACTTCAAAGTCGTGAACATCAGCGATCGTGTTATTATACATCAATGAAGTTGTATTGATCAGCTGTGTGCTCAGCCTGTAGCTTTCTCTGTCTTCACCTGCGTTACCCGCGAAACCCTGAGAAGTTCCGTAGAAAGAGCGTGGGTTGATATAGTGCTGCCAGATCTCTGAAGCCATATCCAGACCGATAATGTTTCTCAGTGTCAGGTTAGGAAGGATCTTGTAAGCGAGCGTCAGACCGCCGTTGAATTTAAATTGCTTTCTTGTATAATCTGAGTTCTCGATACCTTCCAGGAGGTTAGCCACTTGCTTCAGTGCTAAAGTAGTGCTTGCACCGTAGTTCAGTGTACCATCAGCCTTGTAAGGATTTTCGTAAGGTTTTGCACGGTAAGTCATCTGGAATGGGTTACGTGCGCTGTTTCCAAGATATTCACCTTCTGAATAAGTAGTATTCGAATAACCCAGTGCAGAATTCAATGCTACAGTGAATTTACCTGCAGTGTGCTCGATGTTGAAACGTGTTGTATATCTCTTCAGAGCGGCAGACAGGTCAATACCCTGCTGATCAAACATACCACCAGAAAGGAAGAAACGTGTTTTGTCGCTACCGCCGCTTACGTTCACCTCATGTGTCTGAGAGAGACCGTCGCGATAAAAATCTTTAGAATAATCACGGTTGATACCACCAATGCTGTCAAGCAGGAAGTCGTAACGAGCTTGTTGCTGTGCCAGGGAAGTATAACCTGGTTGCAGCGTGTTATAAGCAGGATTCACTTTGGAATAAACCCAGCCCGGAGTATTGGTGTTCTGGCCTAATCTACCCATGAATTCTTCATAGCCAAGGATCTCCCTGCTATTCATCATGTTCAGACGTGTAAAGCTCGGAGCTTTTGTGACACCCAGCTGTGAACGGAAAGTCACTTGTGTAGCACCTGCTCTACCTTTTTTAGTAGTCAGAACCACCACACCAGTACCACCACGTGCTCCATAAAGAGCAGCCGCGTTCGCATCTTTCAGGATAGTGATCGTTTCGAAATCATTCGGGTTGATCGTTGCAAAGTTTGCAGACGCAACAGGAACCCCATCAATAACGAATAAAGGCTGCGCACCTGCTCCCTGGATGGATTGCGTACCACGAATTGTGATGGACGCACTGCTACCTGGCTGTCCTGTACCGGAGTTAACCAATACACCCGGAGCCTGACCTTGAAGAGCCTGGTCAAAAGCACCTACCGGAACGAGCTCTACAGTTTTCGACGCATTCAATACTGTTGCCGCACCAGAGAACTGAGACTTTCTCTCACGACGGTAACCAGTACTCACCACAACCTCCTGGAGGTTCTGATCGTCGGCTGTAATGGAAACGGAAACGTTTGTTTGATTCTTGATATTCACTTCTTTCGCAGTGAAGCCGATTGCGGAAACAGTAATCATTTCTGCAGTAGCAGGAACAGAGAGAGAAAAAGTTCCATCTTCCTGGGTAACTGTTCCAGTACGGGAATTTTTTACTGTGATCGATGCACCTGCTACAGGTTTGCCCGTGCCATCAGTAATTCGCCCTGTAAGGGTCTTGTTCTGTGCGAGAATTTCTAATGAGGTCATAAAAAGCCCCACCATTAGCCATAATAGTCTTCTCATGCTGTTTTGGTTTTTTTTACGGTGACGTGTTTAAAGCTAGCAAAGACACGATTTTTTAACGAAATGCTGCACATTTCTTAACATTTTGCGTCACATTTCTTTATAAAAGTCACCTGAAACCGCAATTCTGTAGACCAAAACGTTAATATTTCATATTTATAGACTATATAAAGTGCTAATTGATCGGGAAAAGGCTGAACATTAGAATGGTATAAGAAAAAAAAATCGAAAGTGCAATACCCGAAAGTGGGAACAGAAATTATTCTACATCTTCCCAAATTCCGGGAAAATCACGTGGAAACCCTTTCGCCAAACTCCAAATGCATAAAAATGGATCGTTTCCGGCGGTAAAAAAAGCTGTCCACCGGGGCCAGATAACATTTATACTGTAATTATCGGGATCTACTTTAAGCCTGCATGCCGGCCGGCATCATGGTACTGCCAGAGAACATTGATCACCTTCCAGCCTCCGTTTATTTTAACCAGGTGCATATAATCTATCCATTCATCGGCAATCAGTTTAACAGAGGCCGTCCGGGTTGATACATCCAGCAGCCTCACTTCTTTCTTTGGTGTGGCAGGGAATTTACCTCCGGTCTTATTATAACTTTCCGCGAGCAGGATCATATATTCAGCACTCGTTTCTCCAATATAATCTTTGCCGGTTGATTGATCCATCCAAACGGTCCGCTTTACCATTCGGGGGTGCAATGCCCTCGCCATTCGCAAAGTGTCCGGCATATGCTGTGATTCGATATAGTCAAGCGCCGCCTGTTGAATGGCGAGACTGTCCTCTTTCGTTTGTGCCGAAACAGGATGGCTTGCAAAAAATAACGCGAGGAAGAAAAAAAACTGTTTCATAAGGTGGAGTAAGATAATCTTGTACTAGCCGGTGCAGGAGGAATTTTGAGTGTACGGTGCACTTATTGAGTTAAAGGTTCAAAGCGCGACTTTGAAAGCACTCATTCTACAAAGACGGATCCGTTGCAACTTACCCGGAAAATGGGTAACTTCAGATCACCATCATCGACCTTAAAAACGTCTTTATGTCAGATTCATTTATCATTTTTCAGGCC
>JBEVKW010000453.1:0-3166 GCA_040509495.1 Chitinophagaceae bacterium
CTTATTAAATAATGAGTTTAGTACATCCTGATTTTTATGATGTCTTAAGAAAAGATTTTTACGCTATCGAGGGCAAATCAAATCGAAAGAAAAATATGTACAACCAACATCAATCAATAGAACCTTGCATGCAATTTGCAGTTGCAGCAGGGTCCTTGAGCGAATGGACCCATACTTTCTAAATCAACCAAACATACTGCAATGAGAAAACTTTCAATTCCCCGTTTGAACCCGGGGCCGCGTGCAAAACAGTTTGCACTGTTGGCCATGTTCTTGTTTTATTGCCTGACATCTTTATTTGCGCAATTGCCAGCGGGATTCATTCAGCGAAAACTTACAGGAGATAATATCAATGAGGCCACGGCGATGGTACATGCCGCAGATGGAAGGATCTTTATCGCCGAGCGATCAGGGAACGTCAAAGTATTCCAAAACGGAACCGTTTCAGTGGTGCATACGGTATCGACCGTGACTGCTGCCGAGCAGGGATTGCTCGGGATCACGTTACACCCTGACTTTGCCATGAACGGCAAGTGCTATCTTTTTTATACCAATTCCGCCGCAACGCTTCATTACCTTGATGTGATCGTGATCACGCCTGCCAATACCGTCAGTTCAGTTACGCGGGTGATGCAGTTCGATCCTATCCTGAATGGCTTTCATAATGGAGGAGCCATCCTTTTCAAAGAAGGGCTTCTGTATGTTGCTATTGGTGAAAGCAATATTCCTGCGCAGGCCGCGATGCTGGATACCTACCGTGGTAAGATCCTGCGGTTAACGGAAGACGGTGATCCTGCCCCCGGAAATCCTTATTACAACGAAGTGGGTGCATCCCGTCAAAAGCGAAGTATATGGGCAATAGGCATGCGAAATCCCTGGAAGATGAGCCTTGATCCTGTATCCGGAAAAATATTTGTGGCCAATGTGGGTGGAGACTATGAAGAGATCGATGATGTAACAAATCCGGATCCACTGAAGAACTACAATTATGGATGGGATCAGAATGGCAGGTCGGGCCCTCAACAGGCCGCGAATACGATCCAGGCCGCGTTCTATTACCCGCACCCGGGTTGGGGATGTGCGATCACTTCCGGCCTATTCTTTAACCCTGCTGCTACCAACTATCCGGCTGCTTACCGTAATCGCTTTTATTTTTCCGACTGGTGTTCGGGCTGGTTAAGAAGTGTTGATGCTACAAATCCCGGCGCGGGCTACGAACAATTCTCCGCCACAGGTTTTGGTTCCATACTTGGTACAAGTGTAGGGATCGATGGCAATATCTATTATATACTTTATAATAATACCGGTAGTCTTTGGAGAGTTGAATATGACAATACCGATGCACCAACGATCGTAAACCAACCCGCAAGCCAGAGTATTGTGACAGGAGATCCGGTCAGCTTCACCGTCTCCGCTTCAGGCGCCGTTCCTTTAACTTACCAATGGCAGTTCAATGGTACAGATATTCCCGGCGCTACCGCTGCCACTTATACCATAAATACCGTTGCTGCCGGCAATGCGGGCAATTACCGCTGCGTTGTGACGAACGCAAATGGCAGCGCTACAAGCAATAACGCCGCACTTACCGTGCTTCCGTTCAATGCGCGCCCGGTGGTGCAGATCACGAGCCCACTCAGTTCTTTTACATGGAACGCGCTCGACCAGGTCTCCTTCACAGGCACAGCTACAGATGCGGAAGAAGGTGTATTGCCGGCATCCGCCTATCATTGGGATATCAGGTTCTATCACCAGGAAAGCCCTACCGCAACGCATTGGCATCCCGGCCCCACCGTTCCGGAAGGAATCACCAGCGGAAGTTTTACTGCTGACAATGGCGGCGAGTCATCACCCAATGTCTGGTTCCGCGTTTTATTAACCGTTACAGATGCAAGCGGACGTACGGGTATTGATTCTGTGGATATACAGCCCAATAAAGTGACACTTACTGCCAATGCCAACATTCCCGGATTAAAGATCGTCCTGGGAAGTGAAGGCGTTACCCCTTATTCGAAGACATGGGTAGTGAATTCAGGAACCACACTTGAAGCGCCCGCTTCACAGGTATTGAATGACAATGTTTATACATTTTCATCCTGGAACCATGGCGGAGCAGCCACCCAAAACATCAGTGTTCCGGCAACGAATACGACTTACACGGCAAACTATACATTGAGTGCTTCTTTGCAGAATCCTTACTATGGCACGCCGATCAATATTCCTGGAAAAGTGGAAGCGGAAGACTTCGACCGTGGCGGTGAAGGCTATGGATATCATGAAACCTCTGCAGGCAACTCAGGCAATCAATACCGTACAACCGAAGATGTTGATATAGAAAACTGCTCGGAAGGCGGTTATAATATCGGATGGGTGGCCAGTGGCGAATGGCTGGAATATACCTTGAATGCCACGCTCACCACTCTTTATACAGTTGATGTACGCGTAGCTTCACCAGGTGCAGGCCGCCAGTTCCATATTGAAGTGGATGGTGCAGATGTCACCGGACTGGTGAACGTGCCCGGCACAGGAGGTTTCCAGGCATGGCAGACAGTTACCGTTTCGCTGGGCAGCATTACCGCCGGCAACCATACCATCCGTTTTGTAATGGATGCGAATGACTTTAACCTGAACTATCTCGATTTTAAATCGTCAGGAACACTTCCTGTAACGATCGTTTCTTTTACAGGACAACAAACTCCGCAAAACAACATCAGGCTTCACTGGCATGTTGCAGCACAATCAGGTATTTCAGCCTATGAGATCGAGCGAAGCAATGATGGCATTCATTTCATCACACTGGAATCCGTACCCGCAAATACCATGGAGAGTTTCAGTTATTATTTTGACGACGTCCGGCCAACTGCGGGAAAGAATTTTTACCGGATAAAGGTTATCGAACCGGCAGCAACATATTACTCAAAAACGATCGGAATGGATTTCTTGAGCATGTTGCCCGCAGCAAGATTGTATCCGCAACCAGCCAGCACAACAGCACTGCTTGAATTGAGTGATGACAGAATGATCGGTAAAGAGGCGCTGCTGATGGATAGTCACGGACGCCAGTTACAACGTATCCGGATAATCCAACCGCGCCAGTCGATAGATGTAAGCAGACTTATTCCCGGTATTTATTACCTGAAACTGCCCGATAATAAAGCGTTGAAACTTG
>JBEVKW010000454.1:0-4795 GCA_040509495.1 Chitinophagaceae bacterium
TTCGACGAAGGGTCGAAGTCTCTGATTACTTTTTTTGCCTTGATGCAAAAAAAGTAACAAAAAAAAATCAAGGCTGCGGAAAAAATGGCTAAAAATGGGAGGGTGTCACCTGCACAAAAAAAAACTCGCCGGTAAGGTATGTTAATAGTCTGGCGTGCTGGCTCAGACAGTTTTTTTGTGCCTTCGCTTGCCTTCGGCGCTCAGACGGTGCCAGCCTCCCATTTTCTTAACGCCATTTTTTCCAAGGCCGGCGGGCTGCGAGAGATAGAATCGTTTGCGAAGATGATTCGTTTAAGTGCCACATCAAAAGGATATTGGAGTTGATGATTGTATTCTTTACTGCAATTTCAAATAGAAGAGATTATTCAAGTCGGTGTTAGTAAGGCTACGAATGGTAGGAAGAGTTCACTACCCGCTTTCAGGGGCCGCGGCCTAGCGCAAATGGCGTTAAGAAAATGGGAGGCTGGCACCGTCTGAGACACACCGCAGGTGTGCCGAAGGCACAAAAAAACTGTTTGAGCCAACACGCCAGTCGACCTTAAACACTCCGCGGGCGAGTTTTTTTTGTGCAGGTGACACCCTCCCATTTTTAGCCATGTGCGCGTAGCCTTGATTTTTTTTTGTTACTTTTTTTGCATCAAGGCAAAAAAAGTAAACGGAGTCTCCGAGGCAATCCCTCGAAAAAAAGCGCCTTGCCCGCCGGCAAAAACAGGTGGCGCCATTAGCGCGTAGCCTTGATCTTTTTTTGTTACTTTTTTTGCATCAAGGCAAAAAAAGTAAACGGAGTCTCCGAGGGCAACCCTCGGAAAAAAAGCGCCTTGCCCGCCCGGCAAAAAAGTCACTAAAAGTGATTTCATTTCATTATATTCGATCATAACGGTTGCACACACATCCCACGGATGTGCGGCAACTTTTTTTATTTTCAACCTAACTGCTAATGACTGGTCACCAACTTTTTGAACAATACCAGAGCCAGCCTGGCATCTGGGATGAAATGTGTTTTGGCGAAGGCATACGCTCACAGTACAGCCGCGTCTTTGAGGCCATCAGCCAGATCCCCGTGGATACGCTGCTGCAAAAAGACAAAGAAGCCGGCGAACTTTTTATGAACCAGGGCATCACCTTTACTGTCTACAGCGATGATGCCGGTATCGAAAAGATCTTTCCCTTCGACATTATTCCCCGTATTCTTACCAACAAGGAATGGGATCATATACAGGCAGGTATCACGCAACGGTTGAAAGCGCTGAACCTGTTCCTCAAAGACATTTATTCGGATCAGCAGATCCTGAAAGACGGGATCATTCCCGCTGAACTGATCGCTTCATGCCCCCATTATACACGCGAAGTATTCGGGATCAAAGTGCCACATGATCTTTACGTGCATATTTCAGGTATTGATCTCATCCGCGGCCAGGACGGTACTTTTTATATTCTGGAGGATAATCTGCGTACGCCTTCGGGTGTGTCCTATATGCTCGAGAACCGCGAAGTAACAAAACGGATCTTCCCTGGAATGCTTACGCAAAGCAAGGCCAGGATGATCAACAACTATCCGTTGCTGTTACATGATATACTCGGATCACTGGCTCCGCAACAACTTTCCAATCCGACAGTAGCACTGCTTACACCAGGCGTATACAACTCTGCCTATTTTGAACACACTTTTCTTGCACGCCAAATGGGCATCCCGTTGCTGGAAGGAAGAGACCTGCTGGTGGACAACCACAAGGTTTATATGAAGACCACTGCCGGCTTACAACAGGTACACGTGATCTATCGCAGGCTGGACGATGACTATCTTGACCCGCTCGTGTTCAGGCCTGATAGTGCACTGGGTGTACCAGGACTGCTCAGCGCTTACAGAAAAGGGAATGTCGCCATCGTGAATGCGGTGGGAAATGGTGTTGCAGATGATAAGGCCGTATATGCCTATGTTCCCGACATGATCAAATACTATTTGAATGAAGAAGCCATTCTTCCCAACGTGCCCACCTATGGCCTGGAGAATATAGATGCAAGACAGTATGTATTTGATAATATCGGCAACATGGTGATCAAACGCACCAACCAGTCCGGCGGTTACGGAATGGTGATGGGAAACAAGGCAAGTGAAAAGGAACTCGATGATATAAAGCAGGCTATAAATGAAACACCCCGCGAATTTATCGCGCAGCCGATCATTAAGCTATCTACGGTTCCCTGTTTTCTTGATGGGAAACTTCAACCGCGACATGTTGATCTTCGTCCATACGCACTATGCGGTCCAAGCGGAATAAAAATTGTTCCGGGGGGACTCACCCGTGTCGCTCTGCGTGAAGGTTCGCTCGTAGTGAATTCTTCGCAAGGCGGAGGAAGTAAAGATACCTGGGTGGTGGATCTGTGAAATTAAGGGAGCAGTTAAAAAAAACTGGACGCTGATATAACGTCTCTATTTATCATCCTGAACATTATCTCTCTTTTAATTTTTCTTTTCGCCATACAATCAATTCTTTCATGACTATTCAAAAAAAATCGAAAGTATACCAATGCAGAATCGATGTCACTGACCAACAAACGGATATTTTGAATTTTTACTTTTTACTTTTTAATTTTTACTTATCCCATGCTTAGTAGAATTGCCGACTCACTTTTCTGGCTTAGCCGATATATGGAAAGATGCGATTGCGTTACGAGAGCCATCGCCACGAACTACATCCTGTCTTTTGATTCAAGCAGTCATACAGATTTTTCCTGGAGAGATGTGATCCAGCTGTTCACGCCTACCAATGATGAGAGCATTCTGCAAAATGGTGATAATATTTCCAATGCGCTGGCTTATATGATCACGGATCTAAAAAATATGAACTCAGCAAAAGTACTCATCTCACGTGCGCGCGAGAATGCACGGGGTGTACAGGACAATATAACCAAGGAAGTATGGGAGCAGGTGAACCAGCAATATCATTTCGTGAACCTTCGCGCCATGGAAGATCATATAAGAGGAAACCGGACACTGGAGATGATCGAAATGCTTGACCAGAGCAGTACCCTGTTCTACGGCGTCACTGACAGCACCATGCCGCGTGGTCAGGGCTGGAACTTCATGAGCGTTGGGAAATTTCTTGAACGCAGTATTTTATCGATTGATACTACCTATGCCCACTTCCGCAAAATTGATCACCGTGTGGATCATGCACAGGACATCCTTTTCTGGAAGAACCTTCTGCTTTCGCTTTCGGGTTATGAGCTATATTTGAAGAACTATACACATGGTCTGCACAATATGAATGTTATCGATCATATCATCTTTAATAAAGACTTTCCGCGATCGGTGATCTATTCCCTGGAACGAACCCGCCGTTATCTTGACGAGATCGTTGACGATACTAAAATGGAAGGCAGCCCCGCTTTACAGAAAAGCTTCGGGCGGATCTGCAGCAAAGTTGAATTTGCTGACATGAACATGATCCAGGAAGAAGGCTTACCAAATTTCTTATTTTCGCTGCGCAATGATCTGGTGAACTTTTCCAACCAGCTCACGCGTATTTATTTCTCTTACGCCTAACAAAGACTGCATGCCCGTTTTTAATATACACCACATTACGAAATACGAGTACGACCGGCCTGTAAAGGAAAGTGTGAACGAGATCAAAATTTATCCGTACGCCTGCCAGCAACAGGAAGCTCTTTATCACCAGGTAAATATCAGCCACGCTCCTGAGATTTTGCTGGTCAACGATTATTGGGGCAATCGCACCGGCATGTTCAACCTCCTGCCTTCACACCAGGAACTGATCATCGAAAGCAAGCTTATCGTAAGAACGCTGGGACTGTCAAACCCCCTGCTGAATGATACAGCAGGCCTGAACGACGTCCAAGCAGATAAAAATAACAACCTCCATTTACTGGAACTTTCACAGGTGAAAGAGATCGAGCTCAGAGATCAGCTGGATGCATTGCTGCGTGAATTTTACCAGGATGGAATGCCGGTTTCATCAATTGTTGAGCAGTGCTGCTCCTATATCTTCAATAACTTCAAATACATCAAGGGCATTACCAATATTGAAACAACCGTACGGGAGATCCTCGAACTGCGCTCCGGTGTTTGCCAGGATTTTGCTCACGTAATGCTGGAATTACTGCGTAGCCTCGGCATCCCCAGCCGGTATGTTAGTGGTTATATCTGCCCGAACAAAAATGGGATGCGTGGCGAAGGCGCTACACATGCCTGGATAGAAGCCTGGATCCCCGGTAGCGGTTGGACAGGTATAGATCCTACCAACAATGTATGGGTAACAAATCACCACGTAAAACTAGCTGTCGGCAGAAACTTCAATGACTGCTCCCCAATTAAAGGAACATTCAAAGGCCCGGCACGGCAATCGCTTTCCGTTTATGTTTCCGTTGGATATGAAGACGGCCAGACATTTGAAGAAATGAATGCAGTGAGGATGGAGAAACTTGCAAATAGTGATGATATTCCGGACATGGCGTCTTTTGCAGGGCAGCAACAGCAGTGAAGGCCCAGCGGAGCTTTTATTGCCAGGCGGGCAAAGCGCTTTTTTTTCCGAGGGGGCTCGGAGTCTCCGTTTACTTTTTTTGCCTTGATGCAAAAAAAGTAACAAAAAAAGATCAAGGCTACGCGCAAATGGCTAAAAATGGGAGGGTGTCACCTGCACAAAAAAAAACTCGCCAGCGGAGTGTTTTGGATTGATTGGCGTGCTGGCTCAAACAGTTTTTTTGTGCCTTCGGCACACCTGCGGTGTGTCTCAGACGGTGCCAGCCTCCCATTTTCTTAACGCCATTTGCGCTA
>JBEVKW010000455.1:0-10920 GCA_040509495.1 Chitinophagaceae bacterium
GGTTTTGTTTTTCTACCACGGATCAAAGGCCTGCCGTTTGGACACACGTTTTAATTGAACGGCGCAGGTTCCCGCAGATGATTCCTGTTAACGGAAACTGATCTGAATATCTGCATTATTAAACCAATGAAAATTCAGGTTACGCAAGCCGTTCAAATTTTGGCAAACTAAAATCTGCGAGATCGGCGGGAACCTGCGCCGTTCAATTACAAGATGTATTCTAACCATAGGATTGAAAAGCCCGGCAGTTTCGGCTTGGGTTATTCTTGGCTGATATAATTAACAATCCATTATACGGAATGGAACTCGCCGCTCCATGGTCAGTCACCCGCCTCTATTAGCCGGTACAGATTTTGCCGCATTATCCTCAAAATGATCTTATGTGCAAATACAAAAAACTACTTTCCGCAATGCTGGTTATTGCGATGCTGTCCTCCATACAGTTGCTTCACGCGCAGAACATGGACAGTTCAGTGGTCCGCCAGAAAGTGGAAGGGAAACGATACACCTTCATCGCGCAGACAGCGAATCCGATGCGCGGACGAAATATACAGCTGACTTCACTGTATGACCTGCGTGTGTCCGGCGATTCGGTAATAGCCGCGCTGCCTTATTTTGGCCGCGCTTTTTCAGCGCCGGTCAACCCGGCTGATAATGGCATCAATTTCACATCGGTCAACGCTGATTACAAATCAACTTACCGAAAAAGAGATGGGAAATTTCCATAAAACCTAAAGATTCACAAACGATCAATGAAATGAACCTTACCATCTATCCGAACGGGCGGGCCTCCCTCCAGGTGAACAGCCATAACAGGCAGCCGATATCATTTAACGGAATTTTGTCGGACAAATAGAACCGCTATTTTTGCTCCCTACGTGGAAGGATCTCATTTAATTAACTGAATCATTATCCGATGCGAATTTGCCTGTTGACTGTCCTCATCGCCTGTATCATGAGTGCCTGTAGCTCTCAACGTTATTTTGTTGTCCGTCATGCAGAAAAAGCAACTGTTGCCCGCAATACGCCGGGGATGTCTGCCACAGATCCGCCGCTGACCGACTCCGGCAGGCAGCGTGCGCAAGACCTTAGAACAACACTTGTAGGAGAAAAGATCCGGTTTGTATTTTCAACCAATACCATCCGTACAAAGGAAACGGCTGAACCAACCCGCGCCCACTTTGGCCTGAGTACCGACATGTATGCCCCTGTGCCGACAGATGAATTTATCAGCCAGCTAAAAAATCTTAAAGGAAATACGCTGATCGTAGGGCACAGTAATACTGTTGATGATGTCGTTAACAAACTCATGGGACAAACCCTCCTTACCGATCTTCCGGAAACTGAGTACAATCATCTTTTCCTGGTCATTAAAAAAGGGAAGAAATGGAAGTTCAGAAGTCTGACCTACGGGAAATAGACCGCAAAGACAAATAAAGAACAGGCTTCCTGCACGGGCCATTACGGTCTGGCCGGCAACAGGCAGGCAGTGCCCTGGTATATAACCTTGTTGAAACGCAAAGTCTGACAGGCTGACCCGTCTGCGATTTACCCGGGGGCGTCTTTGTTTTAAATTTTTTTGCCCACGCCAATTCCCCCAAATTTGCGGTCAAATAACCTTACATGACGTCCACTTTCCGTTACTCCCTGCGCGGCTTAATTCTGGCTACCGCGTTACTGATCAGCCAGCTAGCCTTCTGTTGGGGGCTCACAGGCCACCGTATCATTGGCGAGATCGCTGAACAGCACCTAAGCAGCAAAGCCAAAAAGGAAATTAAGAAATTGTTTGGCCGCGAATCATTGGCCTGGTGGTCAAACTGGCCCGACTTTATCAAGTCGGACTCAACCTGGAATCATGCTTCGCACTGGCATTATGTCGATCTTCCCGGGCATATTTCCAAAGATGAATTCATTAGCGGGTTAAAAAAATTACCGGGCAAAAACCTGTACACTCAGATCCAGGATATGACAGCCCAGTTAAAAGACAAATCCCTGCCTCTCCAACAACGCCAGGAAGCACTGCGCTTCCTGATCCATATGATGGGTGATCTGCACCAGCCCCTGCACGTGGGCCGCGATGAAGACCAGGGCGGCAATAAGATTGTTGTATATTGGTTCGATAAGAAAACAAATCTGCATACACTCTGGGACAGCATGTTCATCGACTTCCAGCAATACAGCTACACTGAATATGCAAGACTGCTGAATATCGCC
The DNA here is from genome assembly GCA_040509495.1 of Chitinophagaceae bacterium. Taxonomy (GTDB): domain Bacteria; phylum Bacteroidota; class Bacteroidia; order Chitinophagales; family Chitinophagaceae; genus Terrimonas_A. Next base: position 2,215 of record JBEVKW010000455.1, read on the forward strand.
AGCAAAGAAGATGTAAAGAAATGGCAGTCCGGCACGCTGGAAGATTGGTTCTATGATTCTCATGTTGCCTCCGATAAGATCTACGATGCAACCCCTGCCGAATCCAAACTGAGCTACAAATACAATTTTCAATTCCAGCAAACACTGGAAGAACAATTGCTCAAAGGCGGTTTGCGCCTGGCCGCTGTATTGAATGCGACGTTCGAGTAACCTCCTTACATAAAAAGAGAAAGGCTTTCGGGGAAAACGAAAGCCTTTCTCTTTTTATGCGATACATGAAAATCTATTGAATGAAGACACGGTGCCAGCCAGGCAACAGCTGTGTGACCGAGTTGATGCCATTTCTGCGACAGACGGCCGAAGACTACTGCAGCAGTAACTTCGACTCTGTATTGATACAGGCTACGACTTCCTGTACCATTTGTTGTTGAGCAGGTGTAAGAGAGACGGGAAATTCTTTATCATCATTCCCTTTGAAAATAAATTGTGTAACTTTTTGAGTGCCTAGTTTGGAAAGCGCTGTCGGGGTTGTGGCTCCATTTCTGAACTTGAAATGGAAATAACCGTCACAGTTTACACTGCCCTGGTTCCGGAGCGTGGTTTTCACTTTTGTATTCTCAAAAAAGATGACTACAGTAGATGCATCATTGAAGCATTTGCCCTTTATTTCAAAAAAGAAATCGATCTCTTTTTTATCCGCATCAACGGTCAGCACTGCGCCCTGCACATTCAAAGCGCCGGAAGACAGCCTGGTTTCTTTGGTATATGGATCTTTATCATTGATCAGTTTACAATCCTGTGCGTTGATCAGTACAGGCAGCAGCAGCAATAAGGAGAGGATCATTTTCATAGAAGGATACTATTAATTTATCAGGTGATTAAAGCAACGCGCCTATTGGCGGCAACTAAAATACAATAACATCTTTTTACGTCAAAATAAGTGCTGTTAAAGTACGTCTTTGAGACGCCGTTTCATCAGGCTGAGTTTATGGGTTGAAGCTCCGGCGGCCCGCAGCCCGGAAGGATCAGCAGTCTTGTGGCAACCCGGAACGTGGATCCTGCGATATGATTTAATATTGGATCGCCAGATTTATTAAAGAATAGTGTTATATTCATAACCCTGACTAAAATCAGCTGCCAGTGGTGAAAAGGGGTTTACTGATATTGCTTCTCACTGCATCATCCGTGCTAGCCCGGGCCGATCATATTACCGGCGGCGAGATGTATTATACCTATGTAGGCACAAACACCTACAACGTTACCTTGAAGTTGTTCATGCGTTGCAATTCCGGCAGGAATTTTCCTGATCCCGCGGTAATGTCCATTTTCGACAAAACCACTAACCAGCGTTTCGAAGATATCAGCGTCAGGATCTCCAGCAGGGAAACGATCAGTCTTACCAGTAATGACCCATGCATCACCAATCCGCCGGAGGTCTGTTATGACGTTGCGTATTACAATTTCACTGTTTCGCTGCCCGGATCGCCTTCCGGATACATTATCGCCAGTGAAGTGAACTACCGGATCCGTGGAATCAACAATCTTACTTCAGGCAGCCAGGTAGGGGCCACCTATACGTGTGATATTCCAGGCATCACAGATGCCAGTAATAACAGTGCGCAATTCGTAGGATCTGATCTCGTAATGGTATGTGCAGAGAACTATTTTTCGTACAGTTTCGCCGCGAAAGATGGCGACAATGACAAGCTGATCTATTCATTTTGCAGTGCCTACAACAGTACTAATGGTGGCGTGAATGGGGTACCTGCCGGAAGCCCTCCTTACAGTTCCGTCCCTTACCTCTATAATGAATTCTCCGAATCAATGCCTCTCGGCCCAAAAGTACACATCGATCCTTCAACCGGTATGATCAGTGGAGTGGCGCCCGCTGCAGGAATCTATGTGGTGACGGTCTGTGCTTCAGAAATACGGAATGGAAAGATCATCGCAGTTCAGCGGAAAGACCTTCAGATCAATATTACTGATTGCAGCATTGCAGCCGCCAACCTTGAAGATGATTATATGCTTTGCGGCACCACCCGTTCAATAGTGATCGAGAACCGCGCTACCAGTCCTCTCATTGTTTCCTATGAATGGATCGTTTCTAACCCGGCAGGCTCCATTATCCATACCAGCAGCACGCCGTCTTTAAGCTACACTTTCCCGGTTAATGGAACTTATAACGTGCAGCTGATCGTCAACAAAGGTCAGCCATGTACGGATACCGCCCGGACCAAAGTATATGTTTATCCGGGACTAGTGCCCGATTTCAATGCCAGCGGCGTCTGTATCAACAATGCAACCGTATTTACCGATCAGAGTACGGTAGCAACCGGATCGATCGCGTTGTGGTCCTGGGACTTTGGCGAACCTTCTGTTTTCAATGATGCGTCCAACCAGCGTCATCCTGCTTATAAATACCCTTTAACGGGTGATAAATTCATCAGACTGATCGTAACAACCACAGATGGTTGTCGTGATACAGTAGAAAAAAAGATCACCATTATTGAAAAACCACCGATCGCCCTGGCATTCAGAGACACCTTGATCTGCCGCAATGATCAGTTGCCTCTCCAGGCAGACGGAAACGGTATTTTTACCTGGAGTCCGGGCAGTTTTATTTCCGCAACAAATATCCCTAACCCGGTAGTTTCTCCCCCTGTTTCCACCTTGTATTATGTAGAACTGAATACTGACGGATGCATAAACAAAGATTCGGTACAGGTTCGAGTGGTGAATCAGGTCACACTGATCCCGATGAATGATACAACTGTTTGCGCCAGTGATACCATACAATTGCGGGTTAATTCAAACGGATTGAAATATTCGTGGACACCCGCAGCGCAGTTATCAGATCCTCTGCTGCAAAATCCGGCGGCGATCACACCTGTAACCACGACTTATGCAGTAACGGCAGTGATCGGCGGATGCTCGGCAACAGCCGCTATAAATGTCCGTGCGGTCCCCTATCCCGTCGCCAGAGCCAGCGCCGATACGACGGTCTGTTACAATGATGCTGCTTTTCTTATCGCCACAACAGACGGTAATTCCTGGAACTGGACGCCAGCCAGCTATCTCTTAAATGCAAACGCGTTAACGACCATTGCGAATCCACCCAGAACAACTTCCTTTATTTTTTCGGCATACGAGAATACACGCGGATGCCCTAAGCCTGGCAGAGACACCGTGCTTGTCACCGTCCTGCCAAAGATCATCCCCTTCGCAGGTAATGACACATCGGTCATAACAGGACAGCCCCTTCAATTGCAGGCGACCGGTGGGGTAAAATACAATTGGAGCCCACCCTATTCGCTTTCCGCCACCAATATCGCGAATCCAATTGCAATCATTAAAGAACCTGCGGAGAGCATTGTTTATAAAGTTGATGTTTATAACAGGATCGGCTGCTTTGATTCAGCGTTTGTTTCCGTGAAGGTCTATTCGACAATGCCAACTGTTTTCGTTCCCTCCGCTTTCACACCAAATAATGACGGGAAAAATGATCTGCTCATACCCGTTCTTGCCGGCATGAAGCAGTTGGTCTACTTCAATATCTACAATCGCTGGGGACAGCTGGTATTCAGTACGCCTGCGGAGGGCCGTGGTTGGGACGGACGGATCAACGGACAGTTTCAAAGTTCCAACACCTATGTATGGATGATCAGCGCGATCGATTATCTCGGAAAACCCTATTCCGGAAAGGGAATGGTCACGCTGGTCAGATAGAAAAGATGCCGGCGGCATAACTGGCTGCAAACTTTTAAAGATCAGGAAAGATTTCTCCCCGTTTCTAAGCACGCCCCTGCCAACACCTGCCTATAATGGCTGAGAGAAATTCCGGGCGGGATGACATTGCAATGATTTTGTTTATTTTTGTCTATTATCTTATCAAAACAAGTATAATATGGCAAAATCGATCAAGGCGAAAAAATCGATCATTACAGATAAATCTTACAGTTTCCTAAAAAGTTATATTAACAATGCGTCGCCCGTGGGCTTTGAAACCTGGGGACAGAAATTATGGTTAGAGTACCTGAAACCTTTCGTGGACACTACGTTCGTGGATCCGTACGGAACAGCCGTGGGTGTTATAAATCCTGAGCATCCGTTCAAGGTCGTAATTGAAGCGCATGCGGACGAGATCAGCTGGTTTGTGAACTACGTGAACAATGAGGGATTGATCTACCTGAAACGCAATGGCGGTGTGGATCATCAGACAGCGCCCGCATCAAGGGTGTTCATCCATGGTAAAAAAGGCCCGGTGAAGGCGGTATTCGGATGGCCTGCTATACATACACGGATCGGTAATGACAAAGAGAATCAGCCAAAGACCGAAAACCTGTGGCTCGATTGTGGTGCGCGCAATCGTAAAGAAGTGGAAGACCTTGGCATCCATGTAGGAGCTGTTGTTACTTACCAGGACGGCTTTGATGAACTGGCTAACGGCAACCTGGTAGGACGTGCATTTGATAACCGTGTCGGCGGTTTTATGATCGCGGAAGTGGCGAGAATGATCAAAGAGAATAAGAAGAAACTTCCGTTTGGTCTTTATGTAGTAAATGCCGTGCAGGAAGAGATCGGGCTGCGTGGAGCGGAAATGATCGCCAGACGGATCAAACCCAATATCGCGATCGTTACGGACGTTACACACGATACCACTACTCCAATGATCAATAAGAATATCGAGGGCGACGTATCAACCGGCAAAGGGCCGTCGCTTGCTTATGCGCCGGCAATCCACAATAAGCTGCTGGCTTTTGTAGAGAAAGTGGCGGCAGATAAACAGATCCCTGTTCAATGGCGTGCGCTTAGCCGCAGCACGGGTACTGATACCGATTCTTTTGCGTATGCAAATGACGGATGCCCTTCTGTATTGATCTCCATCCCGCTTCGTTATATGCATACCACAGTGGAAATGATCCATAAAGATGATATCGAGAATACCATTCAGCTGATGTATGAAACGCTGATGGAACTGACACCTAAAACAAATCTTAGCTATCTCTGATCAGCTCAACAAACAGAAAATCGGCCGTACACTTAATTGATGTACGCCCGATTTTTTTTATAGCAGCTACTACTTTGGCAGGTCAAGTCTTAACAGGCTCAGCTGCAAAAAATCCAGCAGTAAGTTCATTGCGTCCCGCTTTTTTACAGACAACTCACTTGATATTCCACCCCTGTTTTCCCGTTATTTTCTCCGAATGTTTTGTGTTTTACCCATGGTTTTGGCTTGCTTCTAATTGATCTTTACAGCGAGATATCTTACTTAGTTGCCTCCGCTTATGGCGGGTGGGTGGGTGTCAGCCATAAGTGGAGGCACTATTTTATTACTATCCGAAAAACCAAAAAAACAAAAAATAAGAGAGGATATGGATAGACAAAAAAGGAACACATAGAAAAATGAAGTTACCTGCAGCCGGGCCGGACAGCTTGCAAGACCGAAGAATTGAATTCGGCGAGCGATCGTTCTGTTTGACATGCAACAATCATTCATTACCACAGCATAATCTTTGGCCAGACTAAAAAGACGAGAACGAAAACCTCGCCGCCCCCGGGACCGGGATTCGGAGAATTCTTTCTAAGAGACTGGAGAGCGCAGCCGAGCTGCGACCGGCACTGCCGCCTACCCGGGTTTAAGCTCGTTGATAGCTCGCCATACTCTATCAAAACTCCCGGACCAGCCAATGCAGGTCGATCGTCCCGCAATATCAGTTCACCCCCACCCTGCCGTGAAAATGAATAACGCTTCCATTATCTTCCCTCAGCTAATTATCATCTTTTCCCCTTAAGAGAATGAAGCAACCGTTAAAATCCCATTTACCATCCTATCTTTTCGCCCCATTTTCCAAGGCCAAAATATTGATTCAGTGACAGGTTTAACCCAAACTGATTATAGGCTGTGTTGTTCTGGTATTGTGAACGCGCATAGCGAACCTGCAGCTTATTCAATACAAGGGAAACACCCATCGAAAAGCCTGTCAACCCATTACCGGCATTGCCGATATTCAATTCCTTTCTCCGCAGATAATTATACCCAAGTGCGAGTTCTACTTTATCTCCCAGGTAGATATTCCCGGCAAGCACCAAATGCCTGAAGATGTTATCTAAACTGAACTTACTGCCACTGTTTGAAAATCCATTCACGTTATTGAACGTTGTATCGTTATAAGCAAGATCAAACTGATGAAGGTGATGCAGTGTAACAGAAAATCCAAACGGAGAATTTTGCAGTCGCTTGGTGATGCCCGCCTGCAGGTCGAACGGAAGATCAGCCGGATCAGTTCCCTCATACCGTTTCAATTGGGCCCCCATATTTTTTGCGAGAACAGAAGCTGAAAAAAAATGTGCTGTATCGGAGTATGACACGCCTACATCTGCAGCAATGCCGCTCGCCTTATACAATCCATATCCTGAATGAATGAATTTAAGTGTCAACCCATACTGCCAGTGTTCAAGATATTTCCTGGATGCTGCAAGCTGCATCGTCCAGTCGACCGCCCTGAAATTCCCTAACAGGTTCCCAGCCGGATCAGTCTGCTGAAGATCACCATAATTCAGGTACTGCAGCCCCCAGAGAAAGGTTGTATTCGATCCCCGATGATGATATCCCAATGCCAGGTTGGATGAGGAGATCCCGTCATAAAATGCATTAAAGGCTGCATTCATCTGCGAATGCATGGAAGGCCTCAGCAATGCGGGATTGTTCGCGGCGAGTCCAATATCATTAGATGCAGAAGAAACGTTTACTCCGCCAAGAGCCGACAATTGCGGTGTACCGGGAAGTCTGAGGAAATTAAAGACAGTATTGCCTCCAAGGGATTGAGCCTGGAGATAATTCAGGAAGAAAATACAGCATATGAGCAGTCCTGGTCGCACTATTGCGAAGATAAGGCCGTTCAGGCAGATGGAAGGTTATTGAAACGAGTAGCGGCCTTCCCGGAAAGTTTCCGTTGAAGGCCGCCATATTTTTGGTGATACCGTTCTTACTCAGGTAAGAGCAATCTCCAATACCTGCAACATTGTTTTTACATAATGGAATTTAATTCCCTTGATAAAGTCTGATTCGATTTCCTGTACATCTTTTTCGTTCTGCCAGCAAAGAATGATCTCTTTCAGACCGGCCCGTTTGGCTGCAAGTACTTTTTCCTTGATGCCGCCGACCGGTAATACCTGGCCACGTAATGTGATCTCTCCCGTCATCGCCAGAAAAGGCTTCACCTTCTTATTGGTCAACGCGGAGGCGATTGCAGTCATCATGGTGATCCCGGCACTTGGACCATCTTTCGGCACAGCACCTTCCGGTACGTGAATATGGATATTCTTTTTTTCGATCAGCTTTTTATCTATCGGAAATTTGTTGGTGTTTGACAGCAAATAAGTTAACGCAGTGCTCGCACTTTCCTTCATCACGTTCCCGAGGTTCCCCGTAAGTTTCAGGTCTCCTTTTCCATCGCTAAGGCTTGCTTCGATGAAAAGTATATCTCCACCGACGTATGTCCAGGCCAGGCCAACGGTAACGCCGGCGATATTGGCTGTTTTGTACAGTTCATTATTGTAACGTGGCTTGCCCAGGATCTTCTCGATATCATCTGCTCCGATATTGGCTTTCAGCTTATTTTCCATGGCCAGTTGCTTGGCCTGGTATCGCATAACGGAGGCCAGCTGACGGTCGAGTTCACGCACACCACTTTCGCGGGTATAATCCTGTATCAGCCGCTCGAGCACTTTATCGCTTATCTTGAAAGCAGCGTCTTTGAGCCCGTGCAGTTCTTTTTGCCTTGGAACAAGGTGGCGTTTGGCGATCTCCACTTTTTCTTCAACGGCATAGCCGCTCAGATCGATGATCTCAAGCCTGTCGCGCAAAGCAGGCTGAATATTCTGGAGATTATTAGCAGTTGCGATGAACAATACCTTACTCAGATCATATTCCAGTTCAAGGTAGTTATCATAGAAAGTGTTGTTCTGTTCAGGATCGAGTACTTCCAACAGCGCGCTGCTGGGATCACCCCGATGATCGTTGCCCACTTTATCAATTTCGTCGAGGATCATCACGGGATTGGAAGATTTTACCTTACGAAGTGACTGCAGGATCCTTCCCGGCATTGCGCCGATATATGTTTTACGGTGTCCCCTGATCTCACTTTCGTCGTGCATACCACCAAGGCTCAGGCGTACATACTTGCGGCCGATCGCGTTGGCAATACTGCGTCCCAGTGATGTTTTTCCGATACCGGGAGGGCCCACAAAACACAGGATCGGGCTTTTCATATCACCCTTTAATTTCAACACTGCGAGATATTCCAGAATTCTCTCTTTGATCCTGTTCATACCGAAATGATCTGCATCAAGCGTTTTCTTTGCTTTTTTAAGATCATAGGAATCTTCGGTGGTATCATCCCAGGGCAGATCAAGCATCAGGTCAACATGATTATACACCACGGAATAATCGGGTGTGGACGGATGCATGCGTTCCAGCTTTTCAATACCTTTTTTAAATGCTTCTTTCGCAGAGGCAGGCCATTTCTTCGTTTCGGCCTTTTTCTGCATTTCTTTTATCTCCTGTGTGTTGGTATCGCCACCCAGTTCATCCTTGATACTTTTTAACTGTTGTTGTAAAAAGTATTCCCGCTGTTGCTTATCTAGCTCCGTACGGGTTTTAGTAGTTACTTTATTCTTCAATTCGGCAAACTGCAATTCTTTCTG
>JBEVKW010000456.1:0-3271 GCA_040509495.1 Chitinophagaceae bacterium
AACAGGAAATAACGACGGAGAATGATCGATTCCGTATCCTGGATATAGTTTTCTCTAACGGTACGCGTTACGCTGATGTTCTGATTCAATAGATCATAAACAGAAAGTTTCAGCTGACCTTTATCCTGCTTCAGGAAAAGAACATTGACTGCAGCATTCCAACGGAACGATGATTTTTGAATACCTGGTGCAACCTGCGGATTATAGAAATAATCAAGCGTACTTTCCCATACAAGATGCTTCGGCATGCGTACCACCATTTCAGTACTGGTGGTATGTCTCCATACCTCTAATGAAGGATAGGCGTTTGACTCGTAAGTGGTTTTATTCAAGGTTGGCGAGTAACGTTGCGTAAACTCGATCTTATCATTCCAGTTCAGCGTGATGTTTGTTGATGGAGAGAAGCTGATGCTGTTGGCATTACTACGGTTCTGATTTATTATGATAAAGGTTCTTGAGAAATTGGTATTGATGTTCAGTCCTGCTGAAAACTTCAGCGTATTGCTGAATTTATATTGCTTCCGCAAACTACCGTAGAGGTAAGCATTCCAGGTGCCGTCCACGTTGATCGGTCTTGTGATCTGTACTCCATTTTCATTCACCGATCTTTCCCTGATAACGGCATTGGTGTTATACGAGAAGTTTGTGTTGAAATTGAATGTAAGCTGTTTTTGGGCATTGTTGATGTAAGTGTACACGCCGGCATTGTGAGAAATAGTTGGTTTGAGGTCCGGGTTACCTAATGAAAGATATAGCGGGTTCGTATTGTTCACCACCGGCTGCAGGTCTGTCGCATTCGGTTCTCTCAGGTTTGCGCTATAATTCAGGCTCCATTGCTTATAGGTCAGGTTCAATGCAGGCATCAGATACGTATAGTTCTGCCTGATGGTAGGATTTTTCCTGAACTCATTGTCGAGGTTAAGTGTACGAAGATTGGCGCCTGCCGTGAAATTGAATTTTGCCGAAGGGCTGAATCGCAATCCCGCATAGGTTGTATTGCGCCATCCCGATCTTTCCAGACCATTTGTAAGATCCTGATCCGGGATGACGTACTCACCGGTTAACGGATCAAATTCATAAGTATCGATGTAATCTTTGTTGGTGAAATATTCAGTTGTTTGATTGAGCCTCAGGGACAGCTTTTTCGTAAGCGGTTCGTTGTAGCCCACATATGCACGGGTGTTGAGTGCGTCCTGATCCTGTTGCCGTAACTGGCGAAGCGTGCTGCTTGACGGATTCTTATAAAAGATATTCTCCGCGTCGTTGAACTGTGGCGTTTCATTGGAATTAAAGCTGACCAGTAATGATGCGTACAGGGTTCTGCCTTTTTTTCTGAACTGCTTGTTGAGGTATAATTCATGACTGGTGGCAAATCCTTCGCTGCTGCGGCGCAGTTCATTCGTGCTCTCATTCAGTTTTGGCTCAAAATTGCTGAAAGATTCGATCTGCGTGAGTGATGTTGCATCGGCATTTGAAAAAGTAAATGATGGTCTGTACTCAAGTGTAGAGGAAAACGAATCGATCTTGATCTTCACATTTCCGGATAAGCGGTGTGATTTGTCATAAGACTCTCCGCTGTTGACGGTCCGGGTGGTTAGCGTTGTGTCATTAAAGAACTGTTCATTGTTGATGCGTTGACCAGTCCTTGTCTTATTTTCTCCATAGAAATATTGCATGCTCAGCGTTGTTCTTTTTCCAAGCAAGGTGTTGACGTTTATGCCGCCACCGGAAGAGCGTTGAATTCCCTGTCCTCCCATGCCGCCGAAAGAAATATCGTTGATTGCAAAACCTCCGTCACTACTGATAGAAAGCATATTAACGTTGCTCCGGGAGAAACCGCCAATATTCATTACATCCTGCATACTGAAACCTGAGCGGCTTAGGTTATTTGTATAGCCCAGCAGGCTCACCTGCAAAGTATCGCGGAACATGTTGACGATACCTCCACCTTCAAATCGGTCTTCCGTACCGGCACCAGCATACAGTTTCCCGAACCAACCCTGCTTGATCGCCTTTTTCAGCTTCAGGTTGATCACCTGACCAACTTCACCTGCCGTAAGATCAGGATTCCGAAGCAATTCTTCCTTATCATCCGTGACCTGTACCTTGTCGATCAGGTTCGCCGGAAGATTTTTCGAAGCGATCTTCGGATCACTGCCAAAGAATTCTTTACCCTCTACAAGCAACCTGTTAACTTTTCTTCCGTTCACCATGATATTCCCATCACGATCCACATCTACGCCTGGCATCTTTTTCAGCAGATCTTCAACAAGCGCAGTAGGTAATGTTTTGAAGGCGGCTGCATTGAACTCGATGGTGTCTTTACGGACCACCACTGGCGGTCGCTCAGACATTACCAGCACTTCTTCCATTTCTTTTACATCCGGATCAAGTTTCAGCATGCCGAGATCCAGAGACGGCGCTTCTTCCGTTAGGGTGAATTCTTTGCGCCATACAGAAGAACCTGTTGCTGTGACAACAACTCTCAGTTCCTTCTGAAACGGAAGTGAGGGGACTTTAAATTTCCCCTGTTCATCACTTAACCGATAAGTAATGATCGACGTATCTTTTGCGCTGAATACTGTTACGGTTGCATAAACGATCGGCTTTTTGCCGGACGTGTCCATGAGCGTACCGGATAGCTGGCCTTTTTGGGCCAACGAGATGAAAGGCAACAATAGAATGGCTACCAGCAGAATGAGCAGTTTGGTTTTTTCCATGGCTATACTTATGAAGTAAAAATAAAGGAAAAAACTGTACAACTAAGTTTTTAGTTTTAAGAATATTGTGTTAAAAGTGATTAACATGTTTAAATGCATAATGACATTGCAACTCATTCTGCTGGATGCGGAGCAGCTCGGGTGAGTGGGGAGGGATACGGCAGCTTATGATCTTATGACGTCAGGTTAAAACGTTTGAAGATCTCCTTTGTAATCGTCCGGAAATTGTCTGTCATTTCATCGAGGGTGCAGTTAAGTGTTTTAATATTAAGGGGCAAAGTATCCTTCATCTCCATAAAATCTATTTGGAGGAAGTTGACATCATCCGCTTCTGCGGTACCTTTCATCTTTTTAAAAATACCCAGGGCGGTCTCTTCATCATCGCCGACGAAGAATTTCCCGTACTTCTCAAAGTCGGAGCCGGTTTTGATATTCAGTGTTATATAAAAGCCTCTTTCCATTGTGCACTTATTTTCTGCATATTTCTTTCAACTAAAGTGCCAAATACGTTGATGGTGGACCTCTATTTGTTTTCCGGAGTTGGACGGAAT
>JBEVKW010000457.1:0-40395 GCA_040509495.1 Chitinophagaceae bacterium
GGGTGTATAAGCGTTTACAGACGTGGTATTGATCACGGAACTACCCGGCTTTAAATAAGACTCCGCCGCTTTGCACAAATAGAACATGGCATACACATTTGTTTTGAAAGTAAAGTCCCATTCTTCCGCAGTCACATCCTGCAATGATTCATGCTCCATCTGGTAGGCAGCATTGTTCACGAGTATATCAATACCTCCGAATTGCTGTACCACTTTTTCAATCATTTCTTTACAATGCTTTTCCTCACTGATATCACCGGGTATCAGTAACACTTTCCGGCCTGCGTCTTTGATAATATCAGCAGTCAATTGAGCATCGCTGTCTTCATTCAGATAGGAGATCACCACGTCCGCTCCTTCCCGTGCGAAAGCGATCGCCACAGCTTTGCCTATGCCGGAATCGCCGCCAGTGATCAACGCAATTTTATCTTTTAATTTTCCTGAACCTTTATAACTGTCTTCTCCATGATCAGGCATAGGGTCCATCTTTGTTTCAAGTCCCGGCATATCCTGTTCCTGCCTTGGATAAGGAGGCTGGGGATATTTATCAACGGGATTATCGGTCGTATTAGTTTTTGACATATAGCTGGTTTTAAAAGTATAAGGGTGTTGGGTAAGATCCTATAAAAAACCATATCCAAATTCCCCGCCAAACAGACCAGCCCCTGCTATACCCGGAAATACAAAGATGTGTGGCAGAGAGTATTATCTGAGTGCCACGATACGGGGCGATAATGATCCACCCCGTCAAGTACCATTTGTCTTTTATGGGTATTGTTTTCTCCGTTTCGGGTAATCTGCTATTCCATTACGGCCGTATATTCACCATAGATATGTTGTGTCACCATCCAACCCGTTGAAAAGCGAACCAGCCGTACGAACAATTTCAATAATACAAGCTGGATGATAGTAGCCCTGTTTCGTCAGGGCTTTTTATTGTACAGGGACAGCTGTATTGGTTACCGGGTGGGTAAAAAAAAGATCTCCTGGAACGGTGATTCCCGGAGATCTTCTTATTGAAAGTCCTTATGTGAACAGTGTCCGTTTCAACTTTACTAAAAAGGCCGCAACGGCCCTTCCTGTCTAAACTACAAAAGCCTTACGTAGTTTCTTTCTTTCTTCTTTTAAACGCCCCTGCGATCAGGCTGATGACAAACAATATGGGTATACCGGCCACCATTCCCAGCAGGAACTCTTTGAGCATGATAGGCAGACCAGGGAACAGGTCATGAATAAACGGGATGTTATGATTAAAGATGCCCCCAGAAACCAGTAGCAGGGCCAGCGTGCCGACAATACTTAACAGCTGTATGACTTTGGGTAAGAGCCGGACCAGGAAGTGGCCCAGGCTTGCAATAAATCCTTTATCGCCACTGCTTTTTATCAAACGAACACCTGCATCATCCATACGGACAATAAGCGCCACCAGTCCGTAAACACCTACTGTTGCAATAATGGCGACAAAAGAAACAGTGAGGATCTGTGTTGTAAGGTCTTTCTCCATCACAGTACCGAGAGCGATGATCACGATCTCGACGGACAGGATAAAATCGGTAGTGATTGCCGAACGGATCTTTGCTTTTTCATCAGCCGGTGACTGCTCCACCACTTTCTTTGCTGCCTCCTTTGTATTTTTTTTACGCCGGAACAGGAACTCATAGATCTTGTGCATTCCTTCATAAGCAAGGAATAAACCGCCGGCTATAAGGATATACGTAACCACCACCGGAAGAAAAAATTCCAGTATGAATACGGCAGGAAGAATAATCAGTTTATTGATGAATGAGCCTTTGGTAATAGCCCAGATCACAGGCAGCTCCCGGGAGGAAAGAAATCCCGTTGCCTTTTCTGCGTTCACGGCCAGGTCATCTCCCAGGATGCCGGCGGTTTTACGCGTTGCAAGTTTTACGCTCACGGCCACATCATCCATTAAAGCGGCTATATCATCAAGGATCGCGAAGAAACCAGAAGGCATCGGAATGATTTTTTATTGCTTCACCTGAGCTGGTAAGGCATAACCTGCAAGTTAGGTTCATTTCTTCAGCCTGTGATTTATCAGACATTAAAAAGGATTAATAATTTCTTTCGCCAAAGCATCTGCACAGTGAAGTACGGGCACATCATCGTACTTCTTATCGCAGCGGGTTACATCTTGTATGACCAAAAGTTACACTCGCCCGGGATATCCGGGCAAGGTTGTTGCTGCAATAATGCCTTTGCGAAAGAAGAATCGCTGATTTTACTAATCATAAATATAAAACGATGAAATTCCGTATTGAATCTCCGGGCCACAAGATCAGCCCATCACTGAAAGCATTTGTAACGCTAAAGCTCGGGCAGCTTGATAAGTTTTATAAGGATCTCCAGGAAGTGGAAGTCACCATTGAAAGCAAACCCCGTGGCCAGCGTGAGAACATTGTATGTATGTTAAATATGCGTGTGCCTGGAAAAGATGAGTATATCAAAGCCAGTTCCCCGCTTTTCGAGGATGCAATATTAAAAGCTACAGAAGCTGCGAAGCGCAGGTTGAGCATCCGTAAAACGCAACTGCAAAAAGCGAAAAAAGCAAAAACGCCGAACAGGAAAGTAAGTGCAAAAAAAGCAGTTTTGTAGTATGAATGGTGTATCATTCCTGCAGATCCCGCAGCTCTATTCTGAAAAAGACTGAAATGTCGTTCGGTCAAACAGGTTTTCTATGTCACAACGCGCAGATGATGAAGAGAACATTGTTACACGAATTGATCTGCATGATCCGCACTTATCAGAAAAGTTTTATTCCCGGGAACATTTTCATATTTAGAAAAATATTTCTGCGGGATCTGCGGGAACAATACGCCACTCGAAGAATGACCGGGAATGCATTTTCCGATCATTGTGATCCGTTGCAACTGAATGGCTGGCAAAACTCACTTTTTAATAAGTAAAGACTGGACAGATAGTTGTGGTCAATTAAAAAGAAGAGAATCAGCATTCAAAAGAAGAGTAAACTCAACAACAATATGAAGCATATTCAACTGGGAACACTGGACGTTTCGCGTATTGGATTCGGAGCGATGGGCATGTCTGCATACTACACTATGGGTGAAAAAAGTGAAGAGGAATCTATCCGTACGATCCATCGCGCCATAGAACTTGGCGTTACGCTGATCGATACCGCAGAAGTATACGGTCCTTATACCAATGAAGAGTTGGTTGCAAAAGCGATCAAAGGCAAAAGGGATCAGATCGTGCTGGCTACAAAATTTGGTTTGATCTCTCATGCGGAAGATGGTGCAAGCGGTCTCAACAGCAAGCCCGAGAACATTCGTTTTGCTGTAGAGGGGTCACTCAGGCGTTTGCAAACTGATCATATTGATCTGTATTACCAGCATCGTGTTGATCCGAATACGCCGATCGAGGAAACGATGGGTACACTTGCAGACCTGGTGCGTGAGGGAAAGATCCTTCATATCGGTTTATCAGAAGCGGGCGCAAATACGATACGGCGTGCACATGCGGTGCATCCGGTCACCGCCTTGCAAAGTGAATATTCTTTATGGATGCGTGATATTGAAAAGGAGATCCTCCCGGTATTGCGCGAGCTGGGGATCGGGCTCGTTCCCTACTCTCCTCTCGGCCGCGGTTTCCTGACAGGACAGATCAAGTCAACCGATCAGATCGCTGCCGATGATTTCCGTAAAGAAAATCCGCGGTTTACCCCGGAAAACCTGGAGAAAAACCTGTGCATCATCAGGGAAGTGGAAGAAGTGGCCGCTGAAGTCAATGCAACGCCCGGACAGGTTGCTCTTGCCTGGCTGCTTGCACAGGGAACAGATATTTCACCAATCCCCGGCACCAAGCGTGTAAGCCGGATCGAGGAAAACGCTGCTGCCGACAATGTGCACCTGAACGACGCGCAATTGACCAGGCTCAATCAGTTGCCACCAGCTGCCGGCGAGCGGTATGCTGAAGCTTTTATGGCAACGATCGACAGGTAGTTGATCGTGCAGGCATCTGCATAGATTCTTCCTTGATCATGGATAGCTGGCGGGGAATTAACAACAGGTACAATAAATCCCGGAAACGCAGGGAAAACTATCATGGAGGCTATCGCGTTTTATCGCACGCGTTGCGGTCCACCGGGGCATTTCAGGCTACGAGAACAGTCCGCTCTGCATCAAGATCAATGTCCGGCAATGGAAAGCGAATCACGATAGAACAACCCTGGTCGGGCGCCGTATCAACCATAATGTTTCCGCGGTAAAGTTCTGTTCTGCTGATCATGTTTGTAAGGCCGACGCCTTTTTTCCGTTGGCTCATGTTGAATCCGATACCATCATCAACGGTGGAAATCACCAGATGATTATTGGTTTCTGAAAAATGGATCTCTATCTTTTTAGCCTGTGCATACTTGAGCGTATTGTTGATCTGCTCCTGTATAATGCGAAGAATATTCAGCTTGAATTTTTCATCATAACTTTCTTCATCAAAATTGGTACTGGTTATCTGTATGCGTAAATGATGTACCATCATCAGGTCTTCCGCGATACCCTTTAAAGAATTGATCAACCCGAAATCGCTAAGGCGGGGAGTTACAAGATGTCTTGACAACTTCCTGATCTCTTCAACAGCCTGCCTGGTGTACGACTCTGATATCTGCAGCAGTTCGTTTCTCTCCTCTTCCGCTCTTCGCGCCGTCTGCGTGTATAATGTTGCGGCCGCGAGCAACTGGTTTACATTGTCATGCAATTCCCTTCCCAATTCCGATCTTTCTTTTTCCTGCGCAGCAAAAACGGCTTCTGTGATTTCTTTCTGCTTCTTTGCTTTTTCGAAAGCAAGCTGTTGTTCATGCCGCTTGCTCTCTGAAATATTGCTGAGCGACACGCTGATGCCGATCAGGTTCTGCTGGTCGTCGATAACCGGATGCATGCTGATATGCAACCACAGATGTGAGAAACTGTTGACAGGTGGATAATCTATCTCATATTGCTGCACTTCCTTCTTCAACACTTTGTTAAGGGAAACCATGATAGCTTCTTTTCGTTTTGCAGGAACATGGTCAAGATAGTTCCCACCGGTTTGCAGCGGAGCACCGGTGATATGCCTTGCAAATGTGCTGGCGATCTCATTGAACGAAATGATATGATGACCGCTGTCGAGCAGGATAAATCCGACATCAGTATTATTGAAAACGCCGCGGAGATTCGCTTCGGATTGTGCAACACGCTCCTGCGATCTTCGCTGCTCTTCACTGTGTTGTTCTTTTTCCAGCAGAAGGCCTAACTGGAAAGTTTGCTCTATACTGGCAATTTTATACTTGTTCAGCTGATATGCCCATAAACCACCGATAAAAAAAACGATCGCGGCCAGCAGGATATGAATAACAAATGTTTCGATATCCATGTAAGGCATCGTGGTAAAGTAGACATCTTTTACCCCGGAGAACTGTAAGTAACCAAATATCGCATGATGAACCACGACCAGGATGGTCAGCGGGATCTGCAGTCTCCAGTTTTGGTAAATGATCAGCACTGCGCTGCTGATAAAAGCCACAAAGTGCATTTCGAACATGCCATGCATCTGGTAGATGAACTGCGCCATAAATAACCCCAGTACCACACTCAGCACATACTGATAAGTGTTTGAATCCGGCAGAAGAAGCCGGGCGGAATAAAACGCCACTAATGAAAGTCCGCCAATGCCGATCGCGATCAGCCATGTATCATAAAAGAAGGCGAGGCAAAGCCCAAATACGAAATAGGAGGCCAGGAAATAATGGATAGTCCTGTCGGATGATCTCTTATGCTGTTCCAGGAGGCGCTGAAGATGCTGCGATTTTGCATTCCGCTGACCTGATCTTTCTTCTGACATTATTAATTGTTGCATTTCGGAAGTTCGCACCCATACGCTTTAAAAGCCAGGGGGCCAAATGGGAGATTGTTTCTATGAAGCAGTAATGAATCGATGGCCATCTGTGCATAATTCGTTTGCGGATCGGTGCAATACCGGCTTTTGTTATAATTACCCCGGAAGAACAATTTACTGTCTTCAATGATCACTGCCTGAGGTGTAGAATACACTCCGCAGGCTTTAGCTAACGATGTATCAAAGGAAACCGGCAAATTCAGATCGAACCGGTGCTGTATATCTTCGGCGGTATACTCTTCGCCGGAGGCCATCGCAACGATCGTGAAATCCAACTCGCCGCCATATTTTTTAACGAGTTCTTTAAAATGTCTCATATTGAACTTCGAACAAGGGCAATCCGGATTGAAAAAATGGAGGAATACGGGCTTTGGGCGGCCAGGCGTGGATGGTAATGCCAGCGCGAGAGATGTTCCAGGCTGAACTTCTTTATAGTTTGACGGGAGGGCCGTCGGCAACTGATATTTCAACTCATGGGTCCAGAAGAGCCAGGAGATGCCAGAAAGGCTAATAGCAAGGATGATGATCAAACAAAGCTTCCTGAATGCATTATTCCTTCGCGGTTGCAGGATTTGTGGTTTCATAATTGGATTCTAATTGAGCGGACAACAGGATGGCTGGCATCGAAAATCTACGAGAAAGCAATCGTTTTTTATACAAGAACAGATCGCAAAACTATCAGTTGCGGGTGAAAATTGCAAGAGGTTTTCAGATTAAATCTGTGCCTTTGCATTATTGTAATGACGTATGGGTAATGCCCGGCCTGTATTCTTGCTGTTTGACACCTATTGAAGGTTCCCCTCACTGCGCTCCTTTCGCAGCAACGCGCCAATATCAACCTTAGGTTTGCTCAACAGAATAACCTGTGTGCCCTTTTCCCTTGCGTAGCTGTTTTCTATGGTCGTCAGTACTTCAACGATCTCAAATAAACCGTGATCCCGGGTGAAATTGGTATTGCGGGCCGTTTTTATCCTTATCACGTGTTCTATCTCCCTGTCTAAGTTGACCCATTTTATATAGTCAGGGATGAAGGCATCCGCCTGTAACCCTTTTTGCCTGGTGTAATAATTTATGGCGCCGGCCTGCCCATAATTATCACAAAGTACCAGGATCTTTGATTTAGGCTCGAGCGTACCATAAACGCTGTCTACCTTACGCGCAAGTTCTCTCCATCCCAGCATATCCGCAAAATCCTGGGATATCGGATATTTCTTTCCATCTTCCCAGGTATGACTGCTGAATGGACGATGTTGCGCTGCATCTTCCGCATATTTTCCGGGCCTGTAAAGCGGAAGCGCGGCCTGCAGCAATACATAGAAGAAAAATAATATCACTGCGATGCAGGCATACCTTAAATAAAACCAGGATCCACGTTTCAACAACCACGCAAGATAGACCGAACCGAAAACAAAAAAGATCGGATACAATCCAATGGCATAATAAGCTTTTGCCTGGAAGTAAATGAACAATCCGATCGTGATCAGGTACGCCCAGAAAAACACCCGGTACGGCTTGTTCGGCGTAAAACTGAAAAATGAGATGAAAGCCGCCAGGATGATAAATAGAGAGCCGATAAAAAACAGGATCTGCTCTTTTACGAAATCCATCCGGTTCACGTGTACCAGTTGGGTTTCGGCCAGTTCCTTCATGTGCTTCAGCACAGGAAGATCATTTTGAAACTGCCAGAGCAGGTTGGGACTGATCAGCAGTAAAGCCAGCAACGCCGCGTAGTATAAATGCGGATTCAGGAATATTCTTCTCTGATGGCTGATCCCTAAAGCTGCCAGTAGTCCAATCAGGCAAAAGGCAATATTATACTTGTTTAAAAAGCCAACGGCGAAAGCAACCGCCATCAGGTACAGGTATTTGTTCCTGGACGTTTGGAAATAACGCAGCAAGGTATAATAAACGACTGTCCAGGAAAGGATGTCAAGCGAGTTGGGCTGGTAAAGGATATTGATCCGCACCAGCACAGAGCAAAATAAGCCGGTGGCGGCCAGTACACATGCAAACAGACCTCCGCCCATACGGTCGATGCCCCGCCATACGACCACGATCGTCAGTGCACCAAACAAAGCAGGGAAAAACTTGACCCAGAATAGCCCATTTCCCAGTTTGATGATCAGCCAGGAGATCCACGAGGTTACAGGCGGCACCGATTGATAGCCCCAGGCAAGATGCAGTCCCTGGTCTAAATGAAGATATTCATCCCTTTGCAGATCGTAAACCGGGTTTACTACAAGATATTGCATCACTATTTTAGCAATGACGAACGCAGCAAGAACAAGGTAGCCAAGAGATTTGCGGTGATCGGTTGCATTACTGGTGTTCATTGTTCAGTTTTGGTTATCATTGTTAATATACCTGCGGGCTTAACGACCAGGTTTATTAAAAGTAAGATTTCCCGTTATTACAATCTCTATAAAATATAAGACCGGGTAAGGATGGATCTTATGTGCCATCAAGCAAAAAGGCCTCTCTGTAGAAACAGTGAGACCTCCCGAAACTTGATTCCGAGCTTAACATTTTACCGGCAAGCGGGCCGGGGAATTATTTAGCGGGTATGATACTGACCGCTGCCCCCCCACCCTTCGCCAACTTCAATCTTAAAACGGTTGAATGATCCACCGTGATCTTACGGATCTGATACGCTTCGGGATTTGTGGCCCAGTCAGCCGTATCGGCATCCTCATAAATGGTGGCTATGTATTTTTTTCCCTTGTCGAGAAAATCGAGCCTGATATGGACCGACCTGCCATTTTCATCAGTAACGGCGCCTATAAACCAGTTGTCCTTTCCTTTCTCTTTCCGTGCAATGGTGAGATAATCGCCAGGCTCTGCCTCGATGATCTTTGTATCTTCCCAATCAAGCGCTACGTCTTTGATGAACTGGAATGCATCGGGATAATGTTCATAATTTTCCGGCAGATCAGCAGCCATCTGTAAGGGACTGTACATCGTTACGTACAGCGCCAGTTGTTTGGCCAGGGTGGTATGCGTCTGACGTTTCGGATCTGCGGCGGCATAACCCCGGAGCTTAAAAATGCCGGGAGTGTAATCCATCGGGCCACCCATTAACCTGGTGAATGGAAGGATGGTTTCATGTTCGGGCGGACTTCCTTCACTGAATGCATTCCATTCATTTCCACGTCCCGCTTCGGAAGCCACAAAGTTTGGCCAGGTACGATGTAATCCTGTCGGACGGACAGGCTCGTGCATATCGATCATTACTTTGTATTTCGCTGCTGTTTCTGCGGACCGCAGGTACTGGTTGATCATCCACTGGCCGTCATGATGTTCTCCTACCGGGGTGATCTTTCCTACATAGCCGGTTTTTACCGCCGGATATCCGTACCGGTTCATCAATCTGAATGCAGTGTCTAACCGGCGGTCGTAATTCGCAGCGCTCGCACCGGTTTCATTATGCATGATCATTTTTACGCCTTTCTGCTTTGCATAGCGGGTGATCTCCTCGATGTCAAAATCAGGATAAGGCGTTACATAATCGAAATTCTCTTCTTTATAAACACCAGTCCACTCCTCCCAACCGGTGTTCCAACCTTCCACCAACAATCCTTCGATACCGTTGCGGGAGGCAAACTCGATGTACCGTTTCACATTGGCAGTGTTTGCGGCGTGACGACCATTACCCACCAGCGTTCCATTGGAAGAAAGGGAATCGATATTATCTGTATAGTTCCAACTGGTCTTACCGATCTGCATTTCCCACCAAACGCCCATAAACTTCATTGGCCTGATCCATGATACGTCTTCGATGCGTGAAGGTTCATTGAGGTTGAGGATCATTTTTGAGCTGAGTATCTCTGTCGCCTTGTCACTCACAATGATCGTTCGCCAGGGTGTGCTGGCCGGCGTTCTCAGATAACTTTTATTACCAGCAGCGTCGGGTACAAGAGAGGCTGTAAGACGGTGAAGGGTTCTATCCACATGCAGTTGCATGGAAGAATAGTTCACCAATGCGGCCTCATGAATATTAATATACAGTCCCTCCCCGGTTTTCAACATTAACGGAGTTTGAACCGCGTGCTGATCGGGCATATTCTCTTCTTTCTTTCCGAAGGATAACATCGGAAATTTCCAGGCGTCCACCTCGCTCAGTTTCGAAGTGGTGTAGAGGTATTCATTGGAATCAAAATCCCCGGGGATCCAGAAAGCTTTATGATCGCCTGTGAGATGGAATTCTGTCAGTTCATTCTCCAGTACAAAAAATTTCAGGGAAGGTTGCACCGGGAATTCGTACCTGAATCCCACGCCGTCCTCAAACACCCTGAATACAATATTCATCAAAGGGAATGGCGCTTCTTTTTGTTGTAAGAAAACCTTTAGCTGTTTGTAATTATTTCTGATACTGCTTACCTCGCCGAGTACAGGCTTCCATGTTTCATCTGTTGCGGTCAACTCAGTTCTGAGGATCCTGAAGTTCCGGTCCAGTATAAAACCTTCTTTAACATTAAATCCAAGTTTCGAGGGTCTCACCACAGGTTGTCCCCCGAATGATACCATATACCTGGCTGTTCCGTCTTCATCAACCTTAAATCCAAGCTCCACTTTATTCATTGAAACCGGCGGCGGGTCTTGCTGTGCAAAAGCCTGTATGGTCAAAAGATGTACGAATAATAAGATCCATTGCACTTTTCCTGCTGACATATGCTACTATTTGAAACGCTAACTTATTTGGAAACCCGTTTTACCAAAACCTGGTAAGAATACGGTGCTAATTTGAGTGAGGCGGGCAGTTTAGTTGTCTTTCCGGTAAAGCTGTCTTTCCATGAAGACCTGTTGATGGCTGATGGTATCGCGTAATCCACCTGTTTATTTCTCAGATTCACGATCACCAGCACCGTTTCTCCCTGTTCCTGTTTTGTGAACACGCAGACATCTGCATTGCTGAAGCTGGCAGGTCTGCCATATCGGATCGCTTTACTGTTATTCCTGACCGCCAGGACCTTTTTGTATTCAGCTGTTACCGCTGGATTCAGCGACCAGTCGATATTCTTTTCAGTGAAAGGAAAGACCAGCCGGTATGGCGTGCCTACTTCCTCTCCATTGTAGATCATCGGAATGCTCTTCATATAGGCAGCGATCACAAATGCGGCCATTGCACCACGGGGTCCGCCGAATAACTCCTGCGGTGTGCCATCACTTCCGTTCACGTCATGATTGGTAATATATCTGACCATCGATTGCGTTTCATCTACTACACCTTTATAGTCCGATATATTTAACGTATCGATGGAAAGAACGCTGCGTTCATGCTGATAGATATCTTTCATTCTTTCAAAAAAACGGAAACCGAAATTGTAATCGAAGCCGGCTGAAAAATGTGCGGCACGGGATCCTTCGGCGAGCAAGAGCAGCTTGTGACCGTTGATCCTGCGCAATGTGTCAATGGCTTGTTTCCAGAAATCAACAGGGGGACCGTCAGCATAATCGCAACGAAAGCCGTCGACATTAGCCGCGTTGACCCAGTACTTCATTGCGTTGATCATCGCGAGGCGCATATCCGCATTGCTGAAGTTAAGCTGTGCAACGTCGTTCCAGCCCATTCCAGGCGGGCTAAGGATCTTACCCGTTGAATCCTGGAGATACCAGGTTGGGTTAGCAGTCCAGGGATGATCATATGCCGTATGGTTTGCCACCCAGTCAAGAATAACGGCCAACCCTTTTTCATGCGCAGCATTGACAAGTTGACGCAGGTCGTCCAGCGTACCAAACTCATCACTGATACGGACATAATCACTGATGCAATACGGCGAGTTCACCGATCTGATTTTTCCTACAGGATATATCGGCATCAGGTAAACCACATTAGCCCCCAGTGCCTTGATAGAATCGAGACGTGGTATTATCCCTTTCAGGTCGCCCGTTTCACTGAAGGCTCTGATGTTTACCTGGTAAATGATTGCATCCTGTCGGGCCGGCACCCCCTGGAATGGCTTTTCAATAGCCCCTATTGCCTGCTGGGAATAACCGGGTGTCAGGTTAGCAACAGCAATGACGAACAAAAACGCAAAAACAATTTGAAATCTCATATCTATCAGAATTCAGGTTAAATAATGAACGGCGTGAGGTTCCTGCAGATTTACGCTGATCAGGCACGGATACGCAGATTTTGTCAACCATCAGACTTGATCTGCAAAGCTGCGCAGTGATCAGCGTAGACCCGCAGGAACCTTTCGTTCAACGATCTTAAGAAAGCACTTTATTTTCGAAGAACCCGGTAACTGAATGCAGGCAAACTTACCTGTGTAGCCAGTGTTACATTCCCATTACTAAATCCATCAGTCCAGGATGAGCCCGCCAACGAAGCCGGCAATGTGTACTCAACAGCACGATTTCGAAGATTCACCATAACAAAAACCGTTTCGTTATCTTTCTTCTTTGTGAACGCAACAATATCATCACTGCTATACGTAAACAATTCACCCTGCCTGATCGCTGCGCTTGTATTCCGGAAGCCCAGGATCTTTTTATAGTTAGCCGTAACAGCAGGATTCAGCGTCCAGTTGATCTTCTCCACCGTGAATGGAAACTTCAACTGGTAAGGTAAGCCCTTTTCTTCTCCATTGTAGATCATCGGCACACCTTTCATATATGCTGACACAATAAATGCAGCCAAAGCGCCATCATTGCCGCCAAACAATTGCTGAGGCGTTCCGTCTGAACTGTTCACATCATGATTGGTAATGTATCGCAGCACCATCGACCCGTCGTAACTGCTGGCATATTCGGTTGTGTTCATTCCGGTGATAGAGGTGGCAGACCTTGCCTGACCAAACACTTCTTTCAGATTAGAGAACCATGCAAAACCATATTTCAATTCAAACCCTGCACGGAAATGATCCGGTCTTGTACCTTCTGCGATATTGAACAGCTTGCGGCCGGGAATACTGTTCAAAGAGGTCAGCGCTTTTTTCCAGAAAGTAAAGGGCACATTATCGGCAAAATCGAAACGGTATCCATCGATATTAGCGGTGAAGATCCAATAACGCAGGATCTCGATCATCGCATTTTGCAAAGAATCATTACTGAAATTGAGCTGGGCCACATCATTAAAACCAGGAGGCGCTATGATATTACCATCTGTATTTTGCTGATACCAGGTTTTATGTGTGGTGATCCAGGGATGATCCCATGCAGTATGATTGGGCACAATGTCCAGTATCACGGCCATTTCCTTCTCATGTGCTTTGGTGACGAGTGAACGAAGGTCTTCCAGCGTACCGAACTCTGTTGCGACTGCTTTAAAATCCTTTACGCAGTAGGGTGAATTGATGCTGTTAACTGTTCCAACGGGGTAAATGGGCATCAGGTAAACGACGTTTACGCCGAGTGCTTTGATCGAATCGAGCCTTGCTGTTACACCGGCAAGATTACCCGCCGCACTGAACGCCCGCGTATTTACCTGGTAAACCGTGGCATCTCTCACATCGGGCACTTTGGAAAATGCTGTACCATATTGTGCAGGATCGGAAGGCAGACCCGGCGTTACCGGCGCATCATCCTTGCTGCAGGAAAGAAAAAGTATGGCTAAGAAAAAGACTGAATATTTTTTCATCTGAAAAACGATTAGATCGCGGGACGAATGGTGTTTAGTTCTTTTGCAGGATATAAGTATAGTTGCCTGCGTTATGGAGATCAAGTGTGATGGTATAATTACCGGATTCAGGTACCGTCAGATTATCCAGGTTGGGTGTGTAACCGAGAAAGGGATTATCTGCATACTTCAATTCTTTGGTCACGGGATCAATACCAAAATCAAGCAACCATGCATTGTTTGCGCGAAACTTAAAAGAACCTGCCGCACTCATATTGCAGGTAACTTTCCAAACCTTTGCAGCAGGATCATACGTCAGTTGCGTATCAGTATCCCAACCACCCGGAGAAGCATCACCCAGGATACTCCAGGTTGTTTTGGTGTTCGTCCATTTTTTGGTACCGAGGTTGGCGGTGAGATAGTAATAGCCTCCGGAAGTAACTGACATATTTCCTCCTGCATAGTTAGCTTCGATGATATCACCGCTTGTTCCGGTAGCATCTCCGTAAGCCATCGGCGTCCAGTCCGGCTGAGGTGTCATCTTGAACTGATAACTGCCTCCATCAGGGATGTAAACATATCCTTCATACATATCTGGCTTATCCGGCACTTCCCTGATGACGGGAGCATTACCGGGGTTCCATCCCTGGTAATCACCAGGCAGATACAATGTTCTTAAGACCGTCACGCGATAGGGTGTTACTTTAAAGCTCACCGTATTGGAGTAGACCTTACGGTCAAGAGTAGCTACTACCCTGGCAACAACAGTGTTCGCGGTATCCTTGGGCAACCCCAGTTTATTCAGGGCAATATCATTCAATGTGGCACCTGTAAGAGATTGCAGCAATACATCATCCCCGGCTGTGATCGTGTAAACTTTGCTCCACGCGGTTGATCCCAATGTATCTGTGGGAACGGTGAATTGAAGGGCGTAAGAAACGGGCGCCGGCACTTTGAAGGTTACCGCCGGCCACGAAAAGCTGACGACAGATGTATTGTTGTTATCGGGCGTAAGCACGACCTCTGTTGCAGAAGAAGTAAGCTTTTGCGGAAAGTCAACTACATCGAGATAAGTGAGAGCAGCATCTTTCTTACAGGCGGTAAAACAGCTCACCGCAGTAAGAATGAAGCAGAGCTTTTTAAATATCGTTCTCATAAAAAATTCATTTAATGGCGTTGAATCAGTTTAGTATCCGGGATTTTGAGACAGGTTTTTATTTGCATCAAGCGCAAAAGTGGGGATAGGGAAAAGTTTGCGGGATGCACCTGAAGCAGGTTTGAAATCATGTGCCAGCAGGAATTTATCAAAGCGGATCATGTCCTGGCGGCGATGTCCTTCCCAGGTGAGTTCGAAACCTCTCTCGTTATAGATATCATCCAGCGTCGGGCTGGCTGTTAATGCCGGAAGACCTGCACGCACTCTTACCTGATCAATAAACGGTTTCGCGGCACCTGCATCTCCAAGACGGACATGACATTCAGCTTTCATCAGGAGGATATCGGCATACCGATAGACCGGAAAATCATTCGAAGCGCCACCACCGTTCAATGGACCGACAGGATAGAATTTCATATTGCGCGTTCCTTCTTCCCTGCCCGCTCCCGGGTTATCAAGTGAAGAGATCGTGGGAGAATACGTTACGCCACCAGGCTGTGCTCCGGAAATGAATTGCCGCTTGCGGATATCGTTATTGTCGAACCGGTTCACATAATTCTCGTGCGTTACGGTGCCATTCCATCCTGTTGCATTAAAGAGCGCCACGAAATGCGGCCCCAGTAAACTCCGGATCGTGAAAATGTTACGTCCAACGATATCCGTCTTGGTGTAAATAGACAAGATGGTTTCGTCCTGCGGATTTTCATCACCGAAAAGATCGAAGTAGGTATTTCCGAGTGGGCTGGCTGCATTCGCAGTGGCCGGGTGCAGGCTGAATCCTCCCGCTGTAAGTTTATCGCAGGCAGCGAGGCATTCAGCCCATTTCGCAGTGCCTGTATACACACCGGCATTCAGGTAAACTTTCGCGAGTAATGCATAACCAGCCCATTTATTGAAACGGCCGTAATACTGACCACCTTTATCTGCGCTGAGTTTCTCTACATTCTCTGCCAGTTCCGTCACGATGAAGTTGAAGACCTCTCCCCTGTTTTTCTGCGGAAGATTTTCGATCGTGATATTGTTCTCGGTATAGAAAGGAACATTTCCAAAATCGTCGATCAGCAAATAATAGAAAAAAGCCCGCAGTACTTTCGCCTCGGCAATCTTTGGGGCCTCTGCTTTCGCATTGGTCAATTGCTCAACAGCCAGATTGGCTGTAAAGATGGATTTATACAACCAGTTCCAGGTGTTGCCAACGATAGCATGTGTAGGCAACCATTCGTGTTTATATAATTGAACGAAATCCAGCTGCCAGTCACCCGTATTTCGATGCGGGATCACCTGCTCATCAGAAGACATACAGTTAAGATCATACCAGCCATTATCCGCACCTGCATAGCCAACGCCGCCCCAGTTGCCGGCAATCTGTGCATACACGCTTGCCAGAGCAACGTCCGAGCCCGTAGGTGAATTATAGAAATCATCTGCGGCATAACGGTCATATATATTTTCATCCACTTTTGTACAGCTCTGTATAAGCTGAAAAGTGAGTAGTAAAAAGAAAAGTATTTTTTTCATCACAAAAAATTTATTGATACAGTATTTTTATCAGAAGTCTATTTTGAGGTTTCAACGCTTCAAGGTTTAAAAAGTTAAACATGAAAGCAGTAGAACTTCTCAACCTCCCGCGTCTATTTGAAGATGACATTAAACCCTACCGATACCTGTCTTGTTCTTGGATAGATCCCGTTGTCACCCGCGCTGCCATAAGCACCGTTCAGTTCAGGATCGATGCCCTTGTATTTCGTGATCACGGCCAGGTTATTGCCTGTGGCAAAAACACGGAATGCTTCAATGTTCTTCAGATTGCTGCTGATACGATAGCCAATGGAAACATTTTCAAAACGAACAAATCCGCCATCCTCCAACCAGAGATCCGAGCCGTACTGCGAAGTGAACAGGCCTAAGGGGATCGCGTCATACAATACGTTCGACTTACCAATATTTTCCATTCGGCTTAACGTTCCGCGAAGGCCGTTGTAGATCTTATTACCTCCTGAACCGCGCCATACCATTGAGAAATCAAAGTTCTTATATGATACGGATGGGGTGAAGGCATAGGTGTATTTCGGTACAGCAGACCCGGCAATAATGCGGTCGGGACTTTGGTTTCCCTGATCGATCACTCCATTCTTATCCTGGTCAACAACTTTTTCCACGCCGGCAGCATCGATGCTTTCATGTTGCAGGATGTTGTATGTTCCGATCGGCATGCCTTTGATCAGGTAGGCATTGTTGCCCCATGGCACATAGTTCGTATTCAACGGCACACCGTTGATGCTGCCGCTTAACTCGAGTACTTTATTTCTTAACAGGGATCCGTTTCCGGCAAGCGTTACAGAAAGATCTTTTGTCCTGATCATCTCATAGCTAAGCGTAAGCTCGATACCTTCGTTCATCAGGCTTCCCACGTTGGCAAGGATCGACCCGTACGGATAAGGAGGCTGAGGAACGGTATAGTTAAATAAAAGATTCTTTGTTGTGGCTTTAAAGAGATCGACAGTACCGGTGAGTTTGTTATGAAGCACAGCGAAATCAACACCCAGATTCCACTGGCTCCTGGTTTCCCAACGGAGATCAGCATTGGCATTCTGCGTGATCAGGAAGTTGGTGATCTGCGAACCACCGAAATAGGTGACGCCTGAAGCGCCAACCAGCTGCGTGGAATTTTGCGGATATAAACCCTGCTGGTTTCCTGTTACACCATAACCAACGCGAAATTTCAACTGATCAAATACACGCTGGCTGGACATGAACGATTCATTGCTGATACGCCATGCAACGGAGGCGGAAGGGAAATTTCCCCATTTGTTATTCACGCCAAGTACAGATGAACCGTCACGGCGGATACTCGCCGTTAACAGGTACCGGTCATGCAACGCATAGTTGACCCTTCCCAGGAAGGAAACGAGATTACGGTCATTTTTATAAGACGTAATGTCTCCCGGCGTAACGCGCGACAGGTCGCCATTCTGTAGTGCATTGTACGTAGTGATATCATTAATAAAGCCTTTTGCCTGTGCAAAATTTCCCTGGTAGACCTGGGTCTGGTATTCATACAGGCCAAGTACTTCGATGCGGTGCTGGCGGATCATTTTTTTATACTCAAGGCTGATGTTCATGAGGCGTTCATCTGCCCTGTTATTGGTAACGCTCGCCAGACCCTTATTATCCATTGCAATGGATACGGTCGATCTGGCCGGGAGATAATATCCCCAGTAGCTATCAGTTTTTCTCCAGCTGCCAAACCAGCTTGCGGTGAGACCTTTCACCACTTCAAGATCTGTTCTGAGAGATCCGAACAAATTGTTGGAACCTCCTTCATTCACCACTTCCTGTGCTACCGCATAAGGATTGATATACTGGAATACGTTGGGATCGGTAAAATAAGAACTGTCTGCGTAGAATACGGGATCAGCCGGACGCGAAACATAGGCGTTGCTGATGAGGTTCGAAGTGAACGCAGCCCTGCCCACGCTGCCCGGGCTTCCCAATGTATTTGACACGTTGCCATTCAGGTTCATGGTTACAGACAACCTTCCGTCAAGTGCCTTTTGTGTAGCCTGGATTCTTCCTATGTAATTTTTGAAATTGGAGTTGATGACGATACCATTCTGCAGAACGGCCGCCACAGATGCGCGGTAATTAAAATCTTTTGTACCACCGCCAAGGGCGATAGAGTGGTTTTGCGTGAACCCGTCACGTGTAAGGATATCAAACCAATCTGTATTGGAAGCGTGGTTCTCAGAAGCAGGCACATTCCATCTTTGTGCTTCCTGCCACCATTCGCCTGCGTTGAGCATTCTTAGTTTTTTGCCGATGAAATCAGCAGAGGCGACGGAATTGAATTCGATCGTGCTTCTTCCCGAGCGGCTACGCCTGGTAGTAACAATGATCACACCGGGAGCACCGCGCGATCCATAGATCGCAGTGGCGGATGCATCTTTCAACACGTCAACCGATTCGATCTCGTTGGGCGGCACCTGCCTGAACAGATCCATATTTCCCTGGATCCCGTCAACCACCACCAGTGGATCACTGCCGCCTACAAGTGACGTGATGCCCCGGATCCGCACACCGGGTGCACTGCCGGGTTCACTACCGATCTGGACCACGTTCACACCAGCAGCTTTGCCAGCGATCTGTTGCAAAGGGCTGGTAACGGGCCCCGGGTTAAGATCTTTGCTTGAAATAGTAGACACCGAACCGGTGAGGTCCTTCTTTCGCGCAGTGCCGTATCCAAGCACCACCACATCCGTAAGGGTCTGCGCCGTTCCAACCAGCGTGACCGATACTGTCGTACGATTGGTAATGTTCACCTCCTGGCTGGTATACCCTACAGCCGAGATCGAAAGGATTGTAACATCAGGAGACACATTGAGGGTGAAATTACCGAGCGAGTCGGCACTGGTACCTGTTCCGGTTACCTGAGCGGTAATGTTGGCCCCGGCAACCGGCTTGGCATTTTCATCGAGGACCGTCCCACGGATGGTCCGGGATTGAGCATAAGTTAAGGTGGACATGGCAAGACACAGCAAGCATGCCGCAGCTGGCATAAGCAATCGTTTTAGCTTCATTTTTTTGTGTTTATTCTGTTTTAAAGAAACAGGCTCACAGCAGCCCCGATGGCAGACTGGGACGATACAAAAAAATCAGAGTTAAGCTAAAATGAAAAAAATAAGATTGAAAAAATAGGAAAAATGGTATATATAAATAATGTACTTTACTTGTTAAAACTTGTTTATTAACGTGTTAAAAATATATTGTAAATTAAAATCATATAGTTGCAAATAGGTGAAATCACTCCTGCTTTTAGATGTTAAGGGTAGTATTTTCAATGATCCGGCGTTCGAATTCATCTTTTGGAACGATGGCTCTTCCCCTGATCTTCGTCTTTTTGGCATAGATCGTATTGATGGAGTAGTCGAGGATCTCGGCAATCTTTTCGTTCTCGGTAATGCCTAACCTGATCAGTGCGAAGATCCGGAGTTCGGGGTTTAACAGCTGCCCGTCTTTCAGGACAGCCTGGTCTTCTTCCTTGAACATGGCGTTGAATTGCGTCACAAAATCGGGGAAGAGCCGGATAAAGACCTTGTCGAAGTTCCGGAGAAGCTCCTCCTTTTCCTTCTTCATATCCACACTTTTCAGCAGGTATTTCATTTCATCCCATTTACGCTCCAGGAGCTTTTTGTCCATCTGCGTGATCAGTTTTTCCATTCTCGCCATGAATTCGGTATCCATTTTAAAATAATAGCCGATGTATTCCTCTTTGATCTTGTTGGATTCAAGCAGTTGTTTGTTGATGGCCTTTAGTTGCTCGTTGTATTTTTCCTTTACCTGGTTGACTTTCACGAGTTGGTCATTCATTTCCTGCAGCTGGTTATTATAGGCTTCTTTCAGCGCGTTTGCTTCAGAAAGCTGTTCATTCGCTTGCTGTTGTTTGAGATTAGCTTCAGACAATCGTTTCCTTGCCAGCTGCAGCTTTTTGACCTGCATAAAAATGACCACCGCCAGACCTGCCAGCAGCAGAACCACTACGGATAGAGTAATGAGGTAGGCCTGCAATGCTTTTTTCTGCGACCTGATCGTCCGGATCATATCCCCTTCGATCAGCGGCAGCACCGCACCTATCTGCACCTTTCGCAGTCGGGCGTTATAAAATGTTGCATCGGCATTGGCCTTTTCAATATACAACAGGGCATCTTCCAGCAACCCTTCTTTATATATGATACCGGCAAGAAATTGCAGGGCCAGTGTTTCTTTGGTAGATGATTTAATATCAGCGATAGAAGCTTCTATCAGGAAAGGCTTAGCTTTTTCTTCCTGATCCTGCCCTATAAAAATGCCACCCATGGTGGAGGTAGCGAGTGCACGCTCATGATAAGAAAGATCCTCCCTGGCAATGAGTGCGCTTAGCTTACGCTGCGCATTACCTGCCTCCCCTTTTTTTAAAAACTTCAGGGCTTCATAATAGTCGTGGTCAAATGAACCGGCCGGGTAGTGCGCTAATGCGGAGTCGAGATACGAATTCGCCGTTGTGTTATACGCCGGACTGTGAACGAAATCATTGGTGTATTCTGACAAATTAAAATAGTACCGTGCCATCAGCGAATAGAGTTCCGCCTTACCCGGCTCACGGAGATGGGACACCTCAATACTGTTCAATGCATCAAAGGTTTCCTTGAACATTCCCGCAGCAAGAAGGATGAACGCATACTTCAATTTTGCATCTGCTACCAGGAACGCGTCATTTTTCTGCGATGCGAACCGCTGAAGATTGGACGTATATTTTAACGAAGAATCAAAATTGAAGTATTTATATTCTTCATAAAGCTGTACATCTATATTATAGCGTACAGACAATTCGGCAAAACCGTTTTCCGCAGCAAGCTTTTTAAGCGTGTTGATCTTGCTCATCTTTTCAGCATCATACTGGCTGGCATGCTGAATGGCTGAATTCAGCTCGCTGATCAGGCTGTCATCCCCGGGCGATGCCAGGCATGTACAATATATAAAGCTCAGAGAGCAAACCAGTGAAATGACTTTCTTCATAATTGTCCGCTTGATCGTTTATAGCTGATGAACAGGAATCCTCATAGCTGGCAACAAATGTAACGAAGAAAGGTCCGGGAGACCAAAAGATGTAATTGATCACTCCTGTTGAATGCAGAGCCTGCCTAAGCTCGACGGATTAGCCAGATCAATAAATCAGCTTCATCCCATGCTTATGTGCGCTGCCAAGGGGCACATAAGCATGGGATAAAGCTGATTAACCTGATCGGACTTCTACTGTCCGTTTATTTATGGACCAGTTCGTTCCACTATAAAGAAGTTCAGCATACCGACAAAATTATTGGAAGCTGGAGTTGTGGGGTTCAGGTACAGTTTTAACGGATCACCGGTGCCGATCACGATCCCCGTAAAGTCGGCCGTTTGCGACGTATTTCCTTTCGCATTGATTGTTTGCGGGCTGGCCCCGTTCACACGGAAGACGGTATTACAATCTATCGACATGCTGTTTGCAACCGCCGTTTGCAACGAACCGAATATTCTTACTTTATAAGTTCCCGCAGGAAGACCCGTTACTTCTATCTGTGGTTTATTCACATCATAGGCATTCACGTTAAAGAAAGCACCTCTGTGTACACGTAGCGGCGCGATATAACCGTTCCCGTCATCTACTACTTCACCGGTTGAATCACTGGTCGCATATCCAAACAACGGTACCCAGTTGGCTGTAGCGATCGTACTGACAGTAACCGTGTTCCCCGGAAAGGCATCTGTGTTGCTACCGGTCAGGACTGCGGAACTCGGCGAACCAGCCAGTACCAGCCATGGCGTGGCCGTATAAGTATCTCTTGAAACGCCAACATAGAGTACCGGGTTGCTGGAACCTGCATTCATCGTGATCGAGATATCTGCGAAACCTGTTCCTCCGGCATTATCCGACGCTGAACAACGGAATACATATGTACCGGGGTTAGCAGACGGCATAGTGATATAGGGAGTCCATGTAGTTCCATAAGTGATGTTGGCTGTAGCCGGCCCCGATACCTGCGTCCATGCAACACTGATGATAGAACCATCAGGATCGATACCTGAGCCGCTAAGTGTTACAGTATTGAGCGGTAACGTGATGGTTCTGTTGGAACCAACGGTTACCTGCGGCAGTTGATTTACGGTACTAAGCTGATCTTCTTCGATGGTGGCGGCATTGATCATTCCAAACAGCGCCTCTCCCGCTGGTACACCTACAAAGAATGGGATCTCACCGGAAGAATTGGGATAGATATTCCTGAACATGGCCATGTTGGAAGTATTGCCGACCGCATTCAATCTTCTTGGATCAAGTATGTTATTATTAACGATATACAAAGTTGGATCTGCATCCAACGCCACAGACGTTGCAAGGGACCCATATAATTTTATTTTGTATGACTTCGTTGGGTTCAGGTTGGTGAACTTTAACTGGTTTGAACCGGCATTTGCATAAACTCTGCCATGGCTGTACCAGGATGATCTGATCACCGCCGGAGGAATGGCGAAGCCACCAGGGTCGGCATTGTTTTCTCCGTTTGCATCGCCTGCATTGTTATAGAAATTACCGCCCCATGCACCATCCACGAGATTGCTGATGTTTACGATCGAGCGATTGTTGATATTATCAGTCCAGACCTTTCCGTTATTATTCGCATGGAACGGCCCATCACTGACATCGACCCATCCGTCAATATTGCTCGCGTTTGCGTTAAAGTTAAAACGGCTTACCAGTATCGAGCTGTCATTCCCTCTCACGATAACCTGAACATCTCCATATGATGATAATCCATGTAAATTCGTTACCTGGCAACGGAACAGGTATCCTCCTTCCTGCAATCCCGATACCCCCGTAGAAGCCAACGACACATTGGTAATATGTGCCGGGCCTCCATATATTTTCACCCAATTGTAAGAAGCGATTGTACCGCCCGCATTTCCGTCCGAGGCGGTAACAGTCAATGTTGAACTGGTATCAGGAAGATAGATCACCATTGGAGTTGTAGCGGATACAACAGGATGCAGGAATGTAACACCTCCCGCCTGTGCAAGACTTCCCTGCACCACATTACTCCACTTGGAGAAATATCCATTTCTGTAGGCGATCCTTACCTTATAGTACAAACTATCTTCCGGGATCTGCAGTGAAGGCTGGTTGATATTAGTGATCGTTGAATAACGCGGATAATCGCCGCTGTACGTCGCAGACCTGTGCAATTGATAGTTCTTGATATTCGGATTGGATGTATAGTAACTCATCAGCACATCCCGAAGCGCATTGAAGACGATCGCACTGCCGGCATTATTCAGGTGAATGCCATCACCCGTCTCATACGAGGGCTGGAGTTGATTTGGGTGCAATGAATCTTCCACCTGGTGATATACGTATGCATACCGGTCACCAAACTTTTGCTGAAGCAAGCCTGCTACCACACGCATGGAATCACGTACCGCCGCCGGGTAAGCATTTCTTGGAAAGGGACTCACCACGAATAAGGTTGCCCCTGCTTTTTCACAAGCTTCCGCGATCAGCAGCGTATTGGCCATGAACTCTTCCACCGGCGTATAACCACCAGCAGAGTTGGTTGCGAAATCATTACTGGTATTACAAAGGATGATGATCTTGTTGCCGTCTGTCAGCGCTTTAGTGATATTATAGTTATTATCCACGAAGGCGTTGCTCCCCGAAGGCGCGAGCCTGCGCGAATTATAACCATTCTGACAGTAGTTGGTAAATCCTGCATTAGATGTGATCCCGTATACGAATTGTTGCAAACGCCCCATGATGGATTGAGAGTAAGTGGTAGCAAATTCACCTCTTCCCTGGCTGTCGCCGATCACACCAATTCTTGGGGAGTTATAAAATTGCTGCGTGGATTTCCACCAGTTGAGTTTCATTTGGCTCCCTTCAAGTTTTTCCCGCGATAGCCGTATGTCAGGATCACCGGCAAATACGGCACTGCCGCTACTCTGTCCGCCAAGTTCTGCGGAATCGGAGCCGATCACCACCCAGGTACCATTGGAATTCCTGTTGATGCGAACCGGCCGGAATTCGGTTACGCCATTGCCTTTGTTATAGAGAGCGCCTTCGACGTTGCGGGAATTGTTGCGGATGACCATTTCGGAATTCAGGACCCGAACGCTGTCGTTAGTGACCTGGAGACGGGATTGAGAAAAGGTGGTTGTTGAGATGCATACCAGCAGGAGACCGGTTATGCTTAAAAGTCTGACCAATGAAGGTTTAATGCTTTTGGTGACTGACGTGTAGGTTCGGTTGATACTGTTATTTAAAACAGTGCGGGTTGTGGTTTGCATATGAATTTTCAGGATGAGTGTTGGAAGATGACATATTGCTGACGCATTGGCCTGGTTCATTCATCCAGGATGATGCTTACCTCTGCATCACCGCAGCAATATGTTTTTAGCTAACAGACTTTATAATCGTCGATGGCCGCTGAAGTGGCGGGGCAAAAATGAGTCCGAGGATCTTGCAGGAAAGGTTTGGTGGTTTGAGTGCATAAAAGTGGTGGTTGGTGAGGCGAATTTGCATTTTTTTTCAGCAGGATAAAGATGGAAGTATGTGAAGTTTTCCAGAAGATTTCAACTAAGGGTTTTTGTGTATGTGGGTAGGATGATGTTGTAAATTTATATGACAGCTTGGAGGATTTGAAAACTTAGCAAGGAATTTGGACGGTAATTACGGCAGAGCAATGCTATACATTATTATTGTCAATCGGCATCTGACAACTAATCAAATGACATAAGTGCTCATCATGGAAAACGTGCTATACTCTGCGCAACGAAATGGTGTTGAATTATTGAAAATATCCATTTTTCTTAAGGGGGGTATGTTAGGACGGAAACCGGCTGCAATATAAGATAGCTAGTGAATCTTCGTTTACTTCTATTTCATTGACGTTGATCTACCAGATCATTGGTTAAGAGCTTAAAGAAACTCAGAGAGAGCAAGAGCTATAGCAACAGCAAATGGCCAAGCTGATCCATGTACACCGCTCCGGATATTCTAAAATGAAAATAATCAGAAACAACGCATCTTCCATTACATGGATCTCATCACCAGGGACTATAACACAAAGAAAACGTACGTTAAATAGAAAAGCCGCTGAGGAGGCCCAGCGGCTTTTCTATTTAACGTTATTGCAAAACCAATTAATCTGATTCATTCCCACTGGATAACACTATCAACTAAAGACTCACCGAAATTATTTGTCAGAAATACTCGTGCTTCAGTTGCATAACAGTAATTTGTGTAACATCTTGGAGAAATGTAGAACTTTTTTACCGATCCGAACAAGTAACATATTCTTTTTTTGCGCAACATTTTAAACTAAATTTGATGGATACGGCCGTAAAAACAGCCTTCAGCAGAACATGATCGACATCGGTGGTAAAATAGCAGAACTTAGAAAACAGAAAAACTGGGGACAGGCCGACCTTGCCAAAGCACTCGGAGCTTCCAGGGATATCATTGGCAAATACGAACGCGGAGAGAACAGCCCCTCTGTTGAGATGGCTCTCAAGATCGCACACGTGTTCGATTTGCCCCTCGATTACCTGATCGGCGAAGGCAAGCATGCCAGCTACAATAAAGAGACCATTAAACGCCTGGAAGACATCGAAACCCTCGATAACGATACCCGCAGCACCCTGTTCACTATTGTTGACACATTCCTGCGCGATGCCAAAGCTAGAAAAGCTTACGCACAATAAGCAACCAACTTGTCGCCTTATTCATCTATAACCGCATGAACGTTTTTAAAACCGGCCTCGCTGTATTTTTCACCCTTAGTACATTAAACTCAGCTATCGCACAGGACACCATACATTGGCGACCTGATTATAAACTTAAATGGGATGATTTTCAAGGAACGCCAGATAGTACTTCAAAATACCAAGCGATTTCAACCCCTACGCTAAGTTATACTCTTGCATATGATGAAAAAGGCCTTACCTGCTCTATTTATTGCTTTTTCAAAAAAAAGAAGTCATGGGTGATCAAAAAAAATAGCTTTCTTCTGATTCACGAACAAGGGCATTTTAATATTGCCGAGATTTTTGCCAGGGAATTTAGAAAAAGAATAACTCAATACCGTTTCAACTACTCATCAGTTGAAAATGATGTTGAAAAAATATTTCAACAAATCGTACAAGAAAAACGCTACTACGATTTATTGTATGACAATGAGACAAACTTATCGAGAAACAATTCTGCCCAGCTCGACTGGAGTAAAAAAATTGAAATACAGTTAAAGCAGCTGGACGCCTTTAAAGCGCAATTAACTTTGCCATAACTCAATTTTACGCGCCCTTTCGATCACGCTACACAATTTAAAGATTTATGCTCCTACTGTTTTCTAAAAAAATAACTCCCGCTGCCACTCCCCATAGTTAATTACTTATTCCACGTTACTCCGGCACTAGGCTTGACTGAACTTGTAGAGCTGGTTGTCTTACCCGAAGGAATAATCGACCCTGAGGGTTTTCCATCTAACAACTTTTGTCTCACTGGCACTGTCGTGACAGTATATCCAACAAGTTTTTGAATAGGATGAAACAAGTTGCCTGAGACCTTCGGCTTCACACCATATTGATCATGCATTATCGTTTTAATACCCTCAGCAGCGAAGAATGACCGCAAAACATCTTGTCGTGCAGCGACTAGATCTGAAGCCTTGTTATAATTTCGATATTTCGCATTTGAGGTCCAATCAGGATACTGCGTACTTACGGTTAGGTCAACTTGCGACACGCCATTAGCCTTCAAAAAACTACTATAAGATTTAATTTCCGACAATGCTTCATCCTTATTAACAAATCCAGTTCCCGGATTAGAACCATTTTCATACTGAAAATCTATTTTTAGAGTTCTGGCTAAATCATCTGATTGATAAACAGGTGTAACTGATGTTTTAGTTCCTTGTCGCCAAGTAAGTACTGGATTATGCGGAGGAATTACACGCCCTGGAACAGGATCTTCAATTTCATTAGTTTTTTCTACGTTATTCTTAGTATCAGGTTCCGGTTCAGGTAATTTACCCGGATGAGGAGGTGGCGCTTGAGCGACCTTTGTCTCCATCCATTCAGTCCTACTTATTCCCAAAACAATGCTAATATGAAGAACTTCTTCGAGACCACCAGGATCTCCTTGCTGAACAACAGTAGTTCCTACCACTCTTTGAACCGGCCTGCCTCCAAATTCATCAGCAAATGCTTCCCCTTCATTCATAGTTCGACCAGCCGCAGTAATTGCAAATATTTTTATTTTTTTAGTCGCTTTCAACTCCTCTAAACCATCTAAATCAACAGCCCATATTGGCATATTACCCGCGAACTGATAAGGCGTATACCAAGGATACGATTGAGTTAATGGATCTACACTCAAGAACCTTCCTAACCTCGGATTATAAATTCTAAATCCATAATCATACTGATTCCCTTCTCCCGAGACTTCATTGTCCTTCTCCTTTCCATTAAACCCATAACGATACTTCTCACTTTGCCAGCCTCTTGCCACCATCTGCATCCCAAACGGATAATAATCGCTTGCACTTTGCACATCCGCGGTGTAATAATCAACACTTCCGCCTACCGCGACCTGTATCTTCTTATCGGTCACCGTTGCAAGAACGTTACCCAGGTGATTACTTAGTTCAAAGATCTTTTCTCCGCGGGTGTAGGTATTCAACCTTCCGTAGAAACCCGTAGAAGGCGAAGTTACGATTTGTGAAGCATTTAATTCAGTCGATGCTAGCCCTAGGCGACTACTACCATACAAATGTATTTCCGTCTGGACGAGGGACGAACTTGGTTGCTCATAAACACTTAACGCATTGCCGCTTGCATCCCGAACATATACCGTTGTCTTGTTTGTAGCTGCTACCGTTTTACTGATGCGATTGCCTGCAAAATCATATGTGTATGAAATTGACGGTGTAGGACTATTATTTTTATAAATCGAATTGATCTTTCCATAAACCGACCATGTAATATTTGTAATTCCCTCTTTC
The DNA here is from genome assembly GCA_040509495.1 of Chitinophagaceae bacterium. Taxonomy (GTDB): domain Bacteria; phylum Bacteroidota; class Bacteroidia; order Chitinophagales; family Chitinophagaceae; genus Terrimonas_A. The sequence continues at coordinate 28,184 of JBEVKW010000457.1, forward strand.
ACATCCTTCTTCATATTCCCGATCCTATCATATTCATAATTCCCCGCATCCTGATCCTGGATATCCTTTCCTGCATAGTTCGATGCCATCACCGCATCATCCACATGCGTCAGCCGGTTATTATTCGCTTCATAATTATAAGTCAATTGGTCCATCGGATTTGCGCCAGACCCATTCCTGTTATAAGTAAGGATATTCCCGTTGGGATCATAAGTAGTCGCTTCAGCATACGCCTGATTCGGCAACTGCACCGGTGTCCAGACATTATTCGACAGTCCATTGTATGCTGTCATTGATTTGATCCGGTGAAGCTGATCGTATCGGTATTTATATAAGAGCGGTTCTGCATTTACGCCTCCCCCTGCTTTCTGAAGAGCGGCAATGTTAACGCTCATAGCGGCAATATTGCCATTATAAAGCGATTTAATATCTGCAGCCGTTCCGGGTCGGGCGAATTGAGTCATTCCAGAGATCGATTTATAATCGACCAGATTGCCTGACCCATTATCGTAGTAATGCAATGCAAAGCCAAATACATCACGGGCACCGCTACCATCATAGTTCTGTATACCTGATCCATCGCTACCAGGGTCATACGCTGGATTACCCGGTGAAGTACTATTTACACCCTTTAGCCAGCCTTGCAAAGTATAGGAATAATCAAGTCCCTGCACACTCTGCTCTCCCATAACGGTTCTTGCCAACCCGCCATGGTCGAAGTACTCATATGCTGCATCTCTTTCCCAGTTGATCCTGTCACGACTCGTCAACACTGTTGTCAGGCGGTTCTCCGAATCATACGTGTACCGGTGAAAGAATTTATCCGGGTTGATCGTCCATCCTTGCCCATTATAGAAATCCGGCTGATAGGCTACTTCATTCACTTTACCACTGATCAGATCGTAATCATATTCAATCCGCTTGAACGTGTTGCCATTCATCGCGGCAATACCGCGATAATCCTGCAGCAGGATGTCCACATTACCATGAATATCATATGTATAGAAACTTGCACTATGATAATTCAGATCGGTAAACTGCGCTTTATTGTAAGAATAGCTCACCCTGCCACGCATATTCTGCTGATTGAAGCCATCCTGCAAAACGATGGATGGTTCAGTTACATCTGAGTTGCCATAAGGGTGATCGTAATGCGTAACCGTTAACTCCTCTCTCGCTCCTGTTCCGGTAATCCAGTTTTTGAGGAGCATCTTATCCTGGCTTATTGCCTGCGTCATCGCTGTAGCAGTATGCTTCTGCCCCACCTCAACAATACGACCCAAGTCATCATACATCGTATAACTGAACCTGTTATTATACGCCTGTTCCGCATTCTGGCTGACAACTAACCTGCCTAGGTCATCATACCAGAACTGCGAGTTTCCTCCGTCAGGAGATTGTTGTGTAACCACTTTACCCAGGCTGTTATAACGGTAGTCTGTAACAAGAATATGCTCCGGACGAACCGTTAGATTATTTTCGCGGCCATTTCTTACACTGGCTAGGAAAGAAGGGTCAAAGTTTGGTTTCACTCCTTTTGGAGGAACAGTTTTCACCAGGTTACCAGCCATATCATAGTAATACAGCGTATAGTGATATTCGCTATTCGTGTAGCTTACCGTAAATGACTCTCCCGCATCAAGGCATTTTGCACGGTAGTTTTGATCGAATTCTGCCAACAGGACTTCTTTTCTTCGTTCAAAGATCTGCGTGGCCAAAGCGTCCGCCATTTCAAAAATGCGCTGACACGGAGATGGCATAATTATATTACCAGGTATTTGCCATGCCGGCGGTCTTGGACAAAGCACCAGTTGATTGGCAGGATTAGCGCTTGCTATGACGGCCGTGAACTGATCATCAACACCGCTTTCAAATCCGGGAAGGAAATTGATCGTTTGCGTAGCAACATATTCTGCGGGCGTGTTACCCGAACGGGAATTGATTGAGATATCTGCAGGAAATCCGGAGGTGCCCCCTCCCAAATTTAATGACAATGTGGACAGATCGCAACCTGCGGACTGCGCCGCTCCAAGATACTCACCCCAGGTAAAACTGTTGCCGGTTTTTACATTCAGGAAGCGTGCCAGCAGTGTATTATAAGAGATATCAGTTTGGGTCAATTCCTGCGTTAGTATAGGCGCACTGTTGTATGGTGCGGTGAATGTCGATTTGAACTCCTGGATCAGAGAGCTCAATGAGGCGCAACTGATACATGAAGATGCAGCCGCTTCGCATTGCAGAAATACTGGCAGATCCAGCGGAGTTCCCGTGTTCGTCCTTCCTTCCCAACAACCAGCCAACCTTTCAAATACTTCCTGCGAAATTGTTTGTCCGTATGCTGCGGTTAAATACTGATTAAGCGATGTAAGATTATCCGGGTGATAACCCGCATTCGTTGCAGCCGTTTCTATCGGCTTGAATTTCTCACATACACAGGCATCAGAACCCGCAGGCGGTTGAGGCAATAAAGCAGGTCCCTCATACGGTGTAGGAAATTCAAACATGAACGGATTACATAAATCTGTATAACTGATACTATAAGTGGTAAATACACGCTGAATTACTTCTGCAAAGCTACGCGGCGATCCGTCATTCGGTGTTGATGGGGCTACTGTTGATGCACCGTTAGGATGTAATATATCAGAGCCTTTGCTGCAAACATCCAGCATTCCATTAATGATTGCAGTTACGATGGCTGCAGAGTTGGGATGCTGCGCTATAGTATTACACTCAAGCAACGTCTTTTCCCAGTCCGGAACATGCGCTTCGCAACCAGCCTGAAGGTAGGGATCTGCTATAGATGGTGGATATGTAGACGGAGTGCCAACCGGCAATGTCCCTGGTACACCGGGAATAAAATTACCTCCGGGCAGCGCACCCGCAGTAACATTATTCTGAAACCGTATGGTATAGTTATTGGTGACGAGCTGGGTTTGATTTGAAAGCGGTCTCTCCTGCGCAATAAAACCATTTAATTGCTGTTCGCGCACACTCGAATAGAGATCCCGGAAAGCAACCCATACCTCATCTTTGTCAGGGGTAGTAGTGACGTCTGCAAACGGAGGGATCTTTGTTCCCCCTGCCTGGTAACAGGTCAGCCTGTCATTGTTAGATGAAATACCTTTACATTTGACCTGGCCCCTTGCAAGCTGCCAGAGAGAGAGGCCCTGATGATAATCGGATATTACCCACCCTGTCATCGTTGATTTGATAGCAGCAGAATTCGGAGCGCTATAAAGCGGATCGGTATTATGTGGTGCAAAATAACCTACGGGCGCAGCATCATACCCCGTCACTTTTCTAAAGTCATTGATCCATGTATATGCATTCTGCAGTGTTGTCTCCGCAAATTCGAGACGTGGATATTCAGGGTGATAACGAAGCAATGAATTGGCCCACTCCGGCTTGAACAGGTTTGCAAAATCATCTCCGTTCATTTGATCAAGCTGCGCGGAATTGATGTCGGCATCGGGGGTTCCATTAACATTATTATAGGTGCCGGGTTGCCCACTCGCGATGTTCAACGGCAACTTGAATGCCTCTTTCGGACGTGACACATTCTGAGTGGAAAATATATCATATAACTTGTGCATGGGGTTACTGCTGTTCGTTACAGCAGGCAACTTTGCATACTGGCCTCCGGGTGTAATATCTGCCAGCATCATCTCCCTTTTGGACGCCAGTATCTGCGCACCCGGGCTACAAATCTCCTGACAGGTTTGTGCGGCTTTTGCAAACGCCTGTTGCATTTGCAATTCGAGTTCCGCCGACACTACACCTGAGTGACCAATCGAAGCCAGGTACTCTGGTCTGAACTTGTTTGCATAGTCTCCAAGCTGAACAAGGCACTCACTACATTCAGCATTTGGCGCAGGGTTATCACAATCGGAGATAGAGAGCATTGAATTATATATTGACTGCCTGATCTGTTCAAAGGTTTCGCAGGTTTTTTGTGCCAGCCATAATTCTTTATAACGTTGCAGGGAAGCCTCATTTACGACAAGCGTTTTCCGTATTGTATAAGAACCGATCGCAAGATTAACCGGAATGCTAATCACATTGTGTGCTATATTATCATCAGCACCGACAAGGGCAGGATAGTTTCCATCGCAGGCAGTACCATGTTCAAAACTAACGTTCGAATATTTTTTGATCAACGGTGGTGTTTCTGAGTCATCATCTTCCGGTATGATTGCAATTTCAAGATCATAAAGACAATCATGACAGATGAAAGGCGCCGGTGCATTTGCACAGGCATCACTTTGAAGCGTTTGCGGGGTGAGTTTATATTCGAAGGAATAAATTCTCTCTTCCGGGACTAACAGCGTATTGATAGACTCAATTGAATTCCCTTTCGCAATATTGGTGGTAGGATCCAGTAAATTTCGTGTGAATTGTTTTCCTCCCTGGTTATGATAGATAGATGGATCATTATAAGGGAGCGAAATAAGATTTCCGGGAGTGGCACCAGCCAATGCAGTCGCAATGGTTCTGCCGTGCATATCAATATAACTAACGCTTAGCTGGCCATTCGCATCCTTGACCATGCTTTTAGCGTAGTGTGTATTATTACCGACGTCCGTCCCAAACAATCCATCCAGTTCCTCCTGTGCGGCAGTGCCGTAAAAGTATTTCGTTTCATGACCACCGCCGGCTTTGAACGCTTCGCCAACACCGCTTTGAGAAAGGATGCGGCCGGTATTGTCAGGTGTATAGCGCGTGAGAGAATAAGCATATCCCTCAGCTTTAGGTAAGGTACGGTTAACACCATAATTGTTTTCGTTGAGATTGCTATAATATCCGGCTGCACCTTTCTGCGCATTTTCCACAAGCTTTTGCCCAATTGGCTCAAGATCGAAGAAGTCAACCGGACTCTTATCGTCGTCCTGCCCTTCGAACATATTTAAATTTGAAACAAACCCTGAATAATGTCCTACCGCGGGCAGAACCTGGACAGATGGCCGCCCTTGGAGATCATACATCGTTTCAGAAAGCTGGCCTTTACCATTCTGATTATTCCGAGATAAACTTTGCCGTATCCTTAGCGATCCGTCAAAATAATTGAATGCAGACATACTTTTCCCTTCTTCGGCATAAGTGGTCACCGACTGCCAGTTTTTGAAGCCATCATGACCATCTGCCGGGCGCATTGATACATTAGACCATTTGCCATCTTCCCTACCTGCGGGAGTAAGGTTGACTGGACGCACACGAATGAAAAGTTGCCCGTAGCTCTCAAAATTATAACGGATGATATAAGTGCTGATGTTGGAGGGCAGATCGATACGGGTAGTTCCTTCTTCAAAAAGCTTTTCAAAATCTATTTCGTTAGTATTCGGTTTGAAGTAATTACTATTAAGATCGTTAGGGAGGAAAGTCCACTCCAACTGAGTATAGTTGTTCCCCGTACCTACCGGCCATTCCCATCTTACAAACGCGGCATTCAAAAGATCCGCTGACAGAAATACAGAAGGATCAACATTGGGAGAAACCAGATTAAAATACCTGGTGACAATCATCGAATTCTCAACGCTAAGTATGTCGCGAATATTAAAGCCGGTAAACGTCGGTTCTGTTCCTACAAATCCCAGGATAGTGACGGTCACATCTGTCTTATCTTCAAATTTGAGATACTGCTTTGCTTTATAAGGTGCGCCTTCTTCTTTTGTATAATTGATCTCCAGATCCTGATCAATATAATCACTTACACCGGGCCCGAACTTCACGCGTACTTTTAGTTTGGCGTCAAAATTATTGGGAATATAATTCGTCGTGGCCTCGTCCAACTTCAACATGACCGTGTTAACGATTTTGCGTTTAGCGAGTATCTCGCCAGGGATTGCCGGGCATTGAAGCGACGCAAAACTATTATCGAGCAATGATTTAAAAGCTCCGCCGGGATCGTCTGATGTCCCCTTGAATACGGAAAGTTCGGTGCGATATACAAGTCCGCCGTCTTTCTGCACTTCCTGCGACCGCGCTGGCAAAATAGCCATCATACCCGCGAGGATTATCAACATAAGCCGGGTGATCAGTGACTGTATATTCCAAAAAAATCGCATACGCATATATCTCAAATTAACTTCGTCTAAAGAGTTGTTTGATTGATCAGTTGATAAGATACATAACCAGAAACCGGTTTCCACTGCCCTGCTTCATCCTTCCCGATGCGATCGGATAATATATACGGCAATTGTCCATCCTGCGTGTCAATATATCGGTAGTCCATCTGCATATAAGTTTCCTTTACCACATACGATATATCTCTGCCATGTATTATTTTATCCGCAGGGAAACCAGAATCTTTCAATGCTTCCGCTTTTGCGCTATCCAGCAGGACTATACTCCTCCGTGTTATTTTTAAACGGGTCAGCTGCTTGTCCCTTTCATTTATCACCAAATCGATCACCTCTCTGGGCGTGCGGATCCCTGAGAGATCTGCTTTGCTAAGCAAACGATATCCTTCAGGGTTTTGCTCGATCCGGTAAATGCTATCAATAGCCACAGCAACCATCCGTTCATTGCCAACTCCCAACATGCCGTACCATTGCTGGTTGAGGTCGGCAATAGATGAAGAAATAAGAAACATTTGCTGTAGGCTATCATTGATCATAAGAGCCAGGCTATCACTCGCCAGTTGTTCAAATTCCCCAAATCGAACGTAGGCAGCATTTTTACGCAGGTATATCTCCGCACTTACAGCTGTGGCAGGATACACCGCAGGCACCTGGAAATTTGTCCCCTCTGTGATCGTCACCCCGATATGCAACGGTGGTGTACGCAAGGCCATCATGCTGTGCATGATATTCGCCGCCGCAACTGGAGGATAGGGCTTTTGCGCGACAGATGTCATTAAGACAAGACATAACAGATTCAAACAAATTACTTGCTTCATTTCTTACTGTTGTTGAAAGTCGGTGATCATTTTTTGTTTAGCGCTACGGGTTTCAGTGACCGTCTTTATACCTTCTCTTGTTTCTGCCTTGGTTCTGATCAATGTTCCCTCGAAATCGTACTCATAGAAACTTGCGTAGTTATTAGCATCCAGTTCCGCGACTAACCGCATATTCACCGGATCATAGATATAACTCTTCATGTTTGATTTGAAGGGATGCATACGTATATCATCATAATACACAGGGCTGGACCCTGAGTTTACTAACCGCAGGTTCATTTTACTGGCCTGCGTTTGCGGAACCGTGAATACTCCTTCATAGCGCTGCCAGCCTTCGATCATTGGCCCTGTCGGATGAAACTCATCTACCTGCGTACTTCCACCTTCATAATCCAACATCACTTTACTATCACAAGTGGTAGTCACATTATTACAGTTACCTTTTACCCAGGCACTGAACAGCATTTTCTGGTTAGGCATAAGTGAGAATACAGGATTCATCATGTTATTGGAAGTAGTCACACCACCAAGACCCGTACATTGCTCAGAAGAAAGCGACTCGTACGATTCGCCTATCTGCGGCAATCCTGAATCTTGCGGAGGAGTGATAAAGAATCCAGTCCACATATCGCGCATCAGATTGTACTGCCGGCCTGTTCCACTTTGATAAGCACGATGCCAGAAACGGAATACAACTTTGTAATGCCCTATTGCCAGATCTACCGGCGTTGTGTAATCCAATTCATGAATGTAAAAGACATTTGTTTTGGAATAGATCAATTGACCGTCATAGGTATAGATTTCCAGGGTTTGATTGGTCGATGTAATGGCTGATGCAGTGTCACCATTCGCAGGTGTACCCCTGAAAGGACTAAGACCAGAATCGAAACGGAAGCGAACATTGTATCTGCCGCATGCATCTACTTTCATGTATTGTGTGGTCTGCATTTCAACTTCGCCAGAAAAATTGTTTGTATTGCAGTTGTCGTAATACTGCCCGCATGAAGGAGCATTATCACGGAATTCCATTACGACATTAGAACCGAAGTCTGCAAAATGAGTAACGTCAGATTCAAAGATTTCTCCTCCGTAGCTGTTAGGCGGCACACGCAAATAATCGGTGGCACCTCCGACACCAACATAATAAGACCACACAGGCGCAGTTCTTGTGCCAAATGCAAGTGGTGATTGATTCAACGGTGCACCGATCGGGAACTGCGTGCTCACGGTACTGTTTGCTGCAACCGGCAAAACATGTTGCCCTGTATGAGCTTTGAAACCAAGGTCCCGGGCTTTAACCGGCTGTGGTAAGCTGACATGTTTTCCGCGGCAGGCAAGGGTGATATTTCGGATCATCTCATCATAACTTGCATCTTCGAATCCTTCCGCGAACATTTCGTTTGAACGGGCATTATCTGCGATGGCTACCGGCATCGTTTTGTTAAATCCATATTGTGCGGCTGAATAAATACCCATAGCATCATAGGTTTCCAATTCCATTCCTTTTGAATTAATACGGCTTACGGTATTACCTATCACCCATTTCGCATCAGGTACTGCTATGAGCCTGTTACCGGATATCGTCCAGTACAACTGGAACTGGTCGAGAAAGCCTGCAGAGGAGAGATCCAGTGGTTGCGATAAATTCTTTCCCTTCCTCTCACTATAAAATACAAGGCTTTTTAAAGCACGGTAATTTCCAAGCAGTCCTTTCCGGTACGGATTAACTGTTTTTTCTTCTTCACCTGTACAATCATCTACATCTTCAAAATCACAGATCTCAGGGTTATACACCGATTTCACTATACGAATGATATTATTATCAGTCTGCCATTTCTCTCCAAAATCAGCTGCAGAAGCATTGATAACCTGTGCCTCTCCTGCGATAGTCAAAAAACTCTTTTGCGTGACAGTATTTTTCACAATGGGACTTGTCATAAGTGACACCGTGGATGCAACAGCACCAAGCATGTTTCTTTTACCGCTGCGGATAATACGAAAACTTACACCGGCACGGGTATATGGCACTCCTTTGGCATCTATGAAGTAAAGATCACGGGTATTGTTTGCAGGGATTGCATATTTATTTTTGTCATAGACCCAAAGCATCCTTGTTGATGCCGGGGACGCCAGGGCAGATTCACAGCCATCAATCGCCGGAGCTCCGGTGTTAATGATATAGACTTCATCTCCACTTTCCAGTGCAGACAATGGAACAGCATTACCCAGGATCTTACCATCCAAAAAATTTACACCACTGAAAACAGCATCAATGTTATCGGATGCCAGACCCATGCCTGTAAAGGCCCAATAGGCCGGGTAATTAACATTATAGATAGGTTTATCAAATTCATTATTGGTTTTGCTGACTATCACTGCTCCAGTTTGTGCATCATATAATAGATTCTCAGTAGATACGGTGCTTCCCTTATCGATCACTACAACGCGATCGAGTACCGCATGATAATTGATTACTTTGGTGGTGGTGACGGCCCGGTAAATATTTTCGGTTTTACCTGTAACAGTATGCATGTTGAACCAGGGGAATGGTATGCCCAGGAAAAACATATCGACCTGGGCCTGTGTTTCTTCGCTGCGGCTTTTCACAGAGAATTCACGCGCATCAGTCATCAATTCAACATCTATCCCGATATTTCCTGCTTTGATTTCTCCGCCATCCGCGACATGTACAAAATCAAATTTATCGTTCAGCCCCTTTTCGCCGGTATTGCGATAATAATTGCGGGTGTAACTGATCCGTGTAAGTGGGTCATTTTCGGCATATGAAGATTGAGCCTTCAACTGACCATGCATATCGTTGGTAGCTACAAGGAAACCCTGGGAAAGCGCCCTGTAATCATATGCCGATTTATGGAAAAAGTTAAAACGGGATGACCAATGGGTTTGCTTGTCAGATGCAGGATCAAAAGAAGAATGTGTGTAATAAACGGGATAGTCTTTTGCGGTAAAAAATTCAGTCACCTGTCTGCCTACACCCGAACGGGATTTTTTCCCGGGTGGTAGTGGCGTAGGTCTTGGTAATGACTTAACAGTTACTTTGCTGTACCCTACCAATGCGGCAGGGAAGAATGCGTCAAGCACAGGCATTTCAACCGCGCCATACGACGTTGGCCCCATCGGAAGTTGATCGGCCACCTGCATGATCTTTTGAAAAGGGTTTTCTTCTCCACCAATTGTCGGTTCGTAAGAGGCTACACCACTACTGATGGTTCTGGTCGCTCCATGAAAGATTTCTTCTGTAGTATAGTCATATGTCTGTCCGTACACCGAATTGAACTTCCCCTCCATCGCTTTCCAGTTATCGGAGACCCTTACAGACTTAACCCGGTGACCACCACCAAACTTTTGCCCTTTAGGATTATTGATACGCACGAAACTCTTTTCGGACACCAGCTGCCATGCTTTTCCTTCCTGACGAAGAGTCAGGATCGGACTTTGAAGCTGTTTTCCGATCGTAAGCAGCATTTTCAACAGTGACCCGGCAGCCTGAAGAAGATTTGCTTCCGAAAGATCATAAGTTGGAAACGCTTTGGCAGGCAATTGTTCTCTCAGGTAATCAACAGCGGCAAGGGAAATAGGATTAATCCCATCCAACCGTTTCAGCTTCACCCAGATTATACTTTTATCCGTCTCCAATCGCCCATAGTCCTCAAAAAATGCATAGCAGGGGATATATTCAAATTGGCCGCCCGGCATGGTGACTGCAATTTTGAAAGCGAGCTGTGTTTGCCCATCAAGATATTTCTGGTATACATCTTTTTTTTCTGCGCACGCTTCAGGTGTCTTTATGAAGACATAATCTTTCTCTACAATATCACCGCTGGAAAACACATTATACAAGGTATTTGTGTAAGAGGAGTTGGAACTTCCCAGGCCCAGCACCTGCATCATTTGAGATGCACGAAGATTTTGTACATATGCATAATCATCGCTTTCATACTCAACTTCGAGTTGCCCTCCGGACGGAAGCAGTACTTTCTTTAGTGACCACGCCCCCGCAAACTCATTATTTTTATCAGTTGTCTGACTGGTATAGGCGTAATCTTTGTTCTTAGCACCAGACGGATTTGCTGATACAGGCTTATAGTTGCCCCAGCGATCGGCAGAAGCCCGACTGTACGAAGGATTATCAGCTGCGTTAGTTCCATACGAAAAAAGATATTGCTCATTAACGACCCTGTTTTGACCGTTATAAGTGAACCAGATCTTTTCAAGCGTGAGTTTGCCGGCATTGTTACCTGATTGCTGGTTCAGGTAATTTTCGGGTGTTCCCGGACATAATTTGTTTGAGTAGCCAAAGTGAACCGACTTGATGGGACGAGCATTGGCTTCACCATTCCTTTTCAGATCAGCTTTATTATAAAGATCAATTCTTTGAAGTTGTTTCGACGATTTATCCATTGCATTCACCCCGCCATATTCATCTCTGACACTTTTTCCGTCATACACCCTGTCAGCCGTTCTAAATACCGCTATCATTGTTTTAGATTCGATAGAATGCATGTACCAGGATTCTCTTTCACCATACGATACTATCCCTTTATCATCTTTCACTTCGGATCGGTTGCCCGCATTGAAATTGGCAGACCCTGCATCTCCATGCGGAGTACGCCATTTATGTATGGCCCATTCATTATTCTGTTTAACACGGGTATAATTAAATTTGATAGCGGTTCCCAGATCGTCTTCAGAGATACCATCTCCTTTCACATCAACATAATCAGGTGATAAAAGGCCGCTCAAAAGAAAAGAATGGGCATACGCCGGTGTTTCGGTTACCTGCACATAACCGTCTTTTACGGCATTTTCGCTGAGATGATCTGACTTTGTCCGGCTGTCTTTGTAATCGTAAGATACCAATTCCATGTCCGGGTCAGTATCACCACTTACGGTAAAACTGAAATCCCTTTGAACCAGATTATAAACTGGTATACCGTATACATATCTTCTGCCGCCATTTTCAGTAACGTTCACCTGTGAAATATGGTGAGGTTTGCGATAATTGTCTGTACGGCTGAAGGTTTCAACTTTAAGATGCTTTGCGACGTCGAGAAGCGTTTCCGGGTCATAACTTTCGAGCTTCTTGTTCAGTCCCACAATACTGGCTTCCTCAGCGGTAAGGAAACTCACCACTTGCGTTCTGTTTCGTCTTTCATTTGTAAACGAATTGGCAACAGATTGCGTACCTGTCACCTGTCCGGCAACGCCGATCTTTTCCAATACAGGCTCAATCGTCGGGTTGGCATTACTACCGCCTAGTTTGAATCTCACCAAGTCAAGTCCTGCAATCTTGTCA
>JBEVKW010000458.1:0-9730 GCA_040509495.1 Chitinophagaceae bacterium
ATCACTTCCTGTACATAGCGGCCGTCGTCGTAGCTGTATTCCGGGAAGAAGTTATTTCCTGAAGACAACGTGTTTTGCTGGTTGAAGGCATCCACAAAGCGGTTGGACTTATTATAGATAAGGCCGAATGTGCCTCCTACTTTTTTACCAAAGATGGTGCTATTAAAACCAGCGTTAGCCTGGAAAGACGTATTTAAAGGAGCATTCACCACTTTCGGCGTCCAGTCATTACGCATTTGTTTACCGATAGCGGTTTTCTCTGCCGGAGTAAGAATATCAAAGTTAGACTTGGTGGTGTATCCAGGAGGCAGACCACGTGTGCCGTCATCAATGCCCAGCCAGTCCATTCCACCGCCATTCTGTTTGTAAAAATCTTTCCCGATGGTCTGAGTGTTCAAACCCGTTCCGAGCTGAACGTTCAGAAAACCTTTTGACGGAATATCCCTTGTATTTACCTGTATCAGACCGCCAGCCCATTCGCCGGGGAACTCAGGAACGAACGCCTTATTAATAATGATGTTGTCGATCATGGAGGAAGGGATCAACTCGAAAGAGAAGGTTTTGCGGTCAGGTTCAGTGCTGGTCAGCAAAATACCATTCAGCATGGCCTGGTTGTACCTGTCGGCCAAACCTCTTACAACGAGGAATTTACCGTCCTGCAAGCTGGCGCCAGGTGTACGTTTCAGTACCTCACCGGTATTGCGGTCAGGCGAACGGCGGATCGATTCGGCAGAAATGATCGAAGCCACGGTATTGGTATTCTTCAGAAAGGAGATGGAAGAGTTTACGCTTTCCATGCGTGCGCTGGAGCGGCGACCTGTAACTACCACATTCTCACCTTCTTTCGCTTTGATATTCAGGACGATGTTCAGCTCATTCAGTTGGGGAGTGACCTCCACATCCGTAACGGTCTTTGTCTCATAACCGATCGCCGAAAACTCAAGTTCATATTTACCTATGGGAAGAGTCAGGGTATAACGCCCCTCTACATCAGAAGAAGCGCCAGCTGAGCGACCGGCCACTTTAACCGATACACCCGCGATAGGCTCATTTTTTTCGTTGGAAATTTTACCGGAGATCTTGTTTTGTGCATAAGCAAAAGAAAGAGCAAAAGAACAGATCAACAGTAATTTCAGCCGCAAAAGCATAGAAGTAATTTCCGGCAAAGGAACTCTCCGCAGGTTATCGGCATGTTACGCAGCAATTAAGGAATTGTGAAGCCAATGTTATGGAAATGTTACGCCGGGTCAGATTTGATTGCCGAAAAGAATATACCTTTGGTTTACTGGGTGAATTTTAACCAGTTACAGTATAAAAACCAAGCCATTAGGTACAAAACCAATATTAAGGAATTATTAATTCGGGGTATTCCCCCGGGTCTGGCGCAGTAAGCAGGTAATTTCGCAACCAAGTAAAAACATGATATGGGACTTAATTCATTTCTGAAGATTTTCATGCCTAAAAACCGGATATTCTTCGAACTTTTTGAACAGGTGGCGGACAATTGTGCAAAAATGGGCACCATCATGAAAGATGTGGTTGCTGAAACAGATTTTGACAAACGATCTGCGCTTATCTCACAGATCGAGGACCTGGAGCATGCAAATGACGAGCTTACCCATAGCATCTTTACAGAACTTGGCCGCAACTTCATTACCCCATTTGACCGTGAAGACATTCACTATCTCGCAACCTCTCTCGACGATATTGCTGACTATATATATGCGTCTGCGAAAAAGATCAATTTTTACCGTGTAAACCCAAATGATATGGGTATGCAGAAAATGGCGGAACTGATCGAGCAGGGTGCAAACCAGATCCGCATCGCGGTAAGAGAACTTCGCGATATGAAAAATATGCGGAATATCACTGAAGCACTCGTTAAGATCAATAGTATCGAAAACCAGGCAGACGATGTGTTTGACATGAGCATCGAACGCCTTTTCGCAACCGAACCTGATGCGAAAGAAGTGATCAAGAAAAGAGAGATCTATCAGGTAATGGAGATTGTAACAGATAAATGTGAAGACGCCAGCAACGTGATTGAATCAATCATCATCAAATACGCTTAATTAATTAGAAAGTCGAACGTAAGAATTAAAAAACGAGCTGCCCAGCTCTGCTTTATAGAAGCTTTTTTTAATTTTTATTTTTGGCTTTTTACTTCTATAGGGCTCGCCCGCTGTAAAAACATTTTATGACGACATTTCTGATCGTAATTATAGCTTTAGCGCTGATCTTCGATTACATTAACGGATTTCACGATGCGGCCAATTCCATCGCAACAGTGGTTTCCACAAAGGTGCTGACGCCTTTTCAGGCGGTATTATGGGCTGCGTTATTCAATTTCGTAGCCTTTTTTATCTTCAAGGATCACGGTGTCGCAAATACCATTGCCAAAACGGTGAAGAATGATTTTATTACTCTTGAAGTGATCTTTTCCGGACTGATCGCTGCCATCGTCTGGAACCTGTTCACCTGGTGGCGCGGCATCCCTTCCTCGTCTTCACACACGCTGATCGGAGGATTTGCCGGTGCGGCTATCGCACACTCGGGAACATTCTCTTCCGTGAACTCAGGACCGGTGATCCAGATTGCAGCATTCATCTTCCTTGCACCACTGATCGGTATGATCATGGCCTTTGCCATTTCGATCTGGTTCATCTATTCTTTTAAGAAAACAGCCGGACCAAAAATATTCTCCTCTTTGGTGATCCTGGGTATCCTGACGTTCCTTTTTTTCAATCTTGAAACAGACCCGGAAAAACTGAAATCCCATTACGAACTATATATATGGAAAGTGGTCTTTCACTCGCAGAATTTCAAGTGGATCTTAATGAGTTTGATTGTCATCACGATGGCCATCTTCTCGCTTTACCTCAGTAACCTGAATGCCCATAAAGCAAACTCCTGGTTCAAACGGCTACAACTGGTTTCTTCTGCGATCTTCAGCGTTGGTCATGGTGGTAATGATGCACAGAAAGTGATGGGTATTATCATGGCCGCGTTGATTGCATCTGATCCCTCGCGCTATAGCCTTGAGCATATGGAGTGGTGGGTTCCACTCGCCTGTTATTCCGCGATCGCACTTGGAACCATGAGTGGTGGCTGGAAGATCGTAAAAACAATGGGTACAAGGATTACCAAGGTAACGCCTTTCGAAGGTGTGGCTGCGGAAACCGCCGGTGCACTTACCCTGTTTATCACAGAGTCGCTTAAGATCCCTGTCAGTACCACGCATACCATTACCGGTGCCATTATGGGTGTCGGCGCTACCAAACGCCTTTCGGCGGTTCGGTGGGGTGTCACAGTAAACCTGATCTGGGCCTGGATACTTACCATTCCGGTGAGCGCATTGCTGGCAACAGGCGTTTATTACCTCGTACATCTTTTTACATAGTCGGAAGTCGAATAGTTGAATAGTTTAAGGGTTTAAAAGTGTAGGCGGTCGTCTATCTTTTAAACCCTTAAAGCGTTTATGGAGCCGGGCATTATCTCAACCGGATTAAGATGAAGTTGCCCACGCAACGTTGAATGGTGATTTGCATTTCTTATGCTGTATTGCCTCATGTTATAGCCGTTATTTTCCCCTGATGTTTTGTGTTTTTCCCATGGGTTTGGACATTGCCTGAGCGATATTTACACCGAGATATCTTACTTAGTTGTCTCCGCCTATGGCGGGTTTGGGGGGGTGTCCGCCATAGGTGGAGACACTATTTTATAATTATTCGAAAAAATTGAAACAGGTTAAAAAAAGAGAGCAGATGGATAGATAAGAAGACGAAAATAAAAGTAAAAATGAAGGCGCCTGGAATCAGGCAGGAAAGCTCGTGTGCAGGAAAGACTTCAGTTGGTCAGCATTCCAGCGTCAGGTCAGGTTCCATCATCAGCCACGTTGGAATCCTCTATGCATTTGAAAAAGAAAAAAGAGACAACTCTTTTCCTCCCCGCCCCGGGGCTTCGGAGAACTCCGTCCAAATATTCGTGAGCGCAGGCGAACCTGCGGCCGGCATTGCCGGTTAGGCGGGTTTACGGCATATCCGACTGCTTTCAATGTTTCAACTGCTAAACTTTCAAACTATTAGGCCACATCTCTAACTTTTCACCGCACGGCATCGTAACTTTAAAACCTCTAAACTATCGAACGATTAAACTTTTTACACCCGCAATGCTGAAACTTTCAAACCTTTCCTCTCCCGGGGGATGCATTTGAAAAAATTTCCAGACTTTTGCGAGGAATTTTTAATATGGCTAAAATACTTGTAACAGGCGGTTGCGGTTATATTGGCTCGCATACCATCGTAGACCTGATTGAAAAAGGATACTCAGTAATTTCAGTGGATAATAACAGCCGCTCCAATCCGGCAGTGCTCGAAGGCGTGGAGAGGGTCACCGGCAAGAAGGTCAAGAATTACAAAGTTGATCTTTGCAATTTCGATGACACCTTCGCCATCTTCCAGGAAAATGAAGACATAGAAGGGATCATTCATTTTGCAGCCTATAAAGCGGTGGGAGAATCGGTAGAAAAGCCATTGCTGTATTTCGAAAATAACAATAGCTCGCTGATCAATATCCTGAAATGCGTGCAGGAGTTCAACATCCCTTATTTTGTATTCTCTTCCTCCTGTACAGTATATGGCAATCCTGATGAGATCCCTGTAACAGAGAAAACGATCCCGAAACCTGCGGAATCACCTTACGGATATACCAAGCAAATGGGTGAGCAGATCATCAATGAATTTGCAAAAACAGTCGGCACGCAATGCATCCTGCTCCGCTATTTCAATCCGGTTGGGGCGCATCCTTCGATCCAGATCGGCGAAATACCGGTGGGCAAACCGCAGAACCTTGTGCCGGCGATCACACAGACGGCTATTGGCAAAATCCCCAAAATGACAGTTTTCGGAACAGATTATCCCACCCGTGATGGATCCTGTATCCGCGATTTCATACACGTTAGCGATATCGCTACCGCACACACACTGGCTATACAATACCTGGAGAGGAAAGAAAATGCTTCTGCCTGCGAAGTATTCAATCTCGGCACCGGTAATGGCGTAACGGTTCTCGAAGCCATCCAATCGTTTGAAAAAGTAAGCAGCGTGAAATTGAACTATGAACTCGGACCTCGCCGCCCCGGTGACGTGATCGCGATATACGCAAATAACGACCTTGCCAAGTCCCTACTCGGCTGGGATCCCCGGTTCTCGCTCGATGAAATGATGAGCACAGCCTGGGAGTGGGAACAAAAACTGAAAGCAGACCTGACGATTTTTGGCGGCAAGCCGGGGGAACTTAACTGATCAATGATCACATATAGACGATAAGTTCGATCCGGATCGATCGAGTGCTGATGGCTGATGACCGATGGCCGATGGCCGAGCTACAAACACTTATTATCCGCAACAACGTTAGCAGCAATAGCTTCAATCTAAATGCGGCGCTCGGCCAACGGCCATCGGTCATCGGCCATCGGTCATCGGAAGGAGGATCACACAACCACACGGCATTAGTTGCTAATATTTCTGTCGGTTGCAGGCCTGGACCTGCGGAAAAGATTGCCTATCGCTCTGAACAACCGGGAATAAGCTTCTTTATTAAAAAGTTGTGAATCGCGCATGGCTTTGTATATCAGGAAGAAGCCCATCGGTAACAATACAAATATGGCGAGCCACATTCCTGAGAACGTACTCCATTGACCTTCCTTGGCAAATTTTTCGCCAACCGTGGTTGAGAAGTAGAACACCATGAAAAAGCAGATCGCCGCGATCAGTGGTGTTCCCAGGCCGCCTTTGCGGATGATCGATCCTAATGGTGCGCCGATCAGGAAAAGTACCACGCAGGCAACGGATAATACGATCTTGCGATGCCATTCGATCTGATGCTTCCTGTATTGTTTGTCCCTTTCCACCATGTTCATATCAGCGGCATTGATCGAGGCACTCATCGAAGACGCTTCACCGATAGCCTGTTGCGCAACATTATACCGGGCCGAATCAGGCAATAATTCGTCCATCGTTTTTGCTGCACGGAATGCACTGTCTTCCGGGAGCTTCCTGGCATTGGTACTGTCAAGATACCGGTTGAAAAGAAAGGAGAGGTATAAGCCCTTCTCCAGGTTATTCCTGATAAAATTGTTCTCCTTTTTTAGCGAATCTATAGCCCGGTTGAGCTGATTCATGCTGTAGAACTTTTCATTGTTGCGATTCGTGGAATCATTCGTGAGGGTCAGCAGCATGGAGCTCACGTCAAACTGCTTGTTGTATTCCTTAAAGCCAAGGCGGATATAATCGTTTTTGGCGGAATTAGGGTTATTTCCTTTTTCCTGGTAACGCCAGCCGTCTTTGAGGTTGAATTCAAGAAATCTTTTATCTGCTGATAGGCGCATGATACCGCTGCGGGCAATGATGAAATTGTCCTGCATTCCATTCTGTTGTTGCTCATACACGATCACATCATGGATCACACTATCATTTTTTTCTTTCTCCCCGATCTTGATCGCAAACCCATTCATCCGGTCATAGAACACTCCTTCTTTCAGATCGAACGCCGGCTTTGCCCAAACGATATCAGAAAGCATGGTTCGTGACTTCAGGTATGCTACCGGGATAACATAGTTGGAGAACAGGAAGGCGAGAATGCTGATGAAAATCGAAATGATCAGCAACGGACGCATGAACCGTAAGAGCGAGATCCCGGCAGATTTGATGGCAACCAGTTCGAAACTTTCTCCAAGATTTCCAAACGTCATCAGTGACGACAGCAGGACTGCCAGCGGAAGAGCCAGTGGTACAAGCACTGCGCTCTGGTACCAGATGAACTTCAATACGATATCAACGCCAAGCCCTTTACCCACAAAATCATCAATGTAAAGCCAGAAAAACTGCATTACCAGCACCATTAGTGTGATAAAGAAGGTGGCGATGAACGGGCCGATGAAGGCTTTAACGATGAGCTTATCCAGTTTCTTGAACATCTGCGAATATCCTGTGCCTGTAAGCCGGAGGCGATATCGTGGTGAAGTGTGAAATGCACGGCTACCGATCAATGGCGGATGACAATGGCCTTGGCCGAAAAAACATTCATCCATCATGGCTGGCATTCTCTGCAGTTAACGGTGATCGTAGAGGACGAAAGTTGCCTTTCGCTATCACCCATCCGTCATCTGCCCTGGAATTGTTATAGCCCACACTTCATTTACTTAACGATATTGCCCGGAGGCGGGTTGATTGTTTATTTTTGGTAAATGAACGATTTCCCAAAAATACATCTTTCGCCGTTTGAGGAGCAATTAGTTACTGATCCAGGCTGGCTTTTAACAAAGAATGCTGTGCTTGAAAAAATAAAACTGCTGCTGGCTTCATTGCAGGATGGTCAGAATGAAATACTGCTGGGAATGAAAGATCTTTTGCCGGCCGAAGTGCTGACTCCTGCGCCGAAGATCTCCCGGGGCGAAAATTACCTCGGCCTTCCCTGGATGGTGCTCGATTATCCCCGTTATTTTGACCGGGATAATCTGTTCGCAGTCCGCACTATGTTCTGGTGGGGTAATTTTTTCAGTACAACGCTGTTGCTTTCCGGAAGGCATAAAGCCAAGTATTGCGACCGTATTGCGGGCGAGTGGGATCTGTTAAGAAACGATGAATTTTATATCAGTCATAACTTATCTGCCTGGGATCATCACTTTGAAAGCGACAATTATACACCGCTGCAGGAAATGGATGAACTCCAGTTCCGGCAACACCTGCAAACACATTCATTTATCAAACTGGCAAAAAAAATATCCCTGAAGAATTGGGATACTCTTGACATAAGTTTACTGGCAAACTTTAACCGCCTGATAAAAATTATCTCCTGACACCAGCCAGGGCTCTTTAAAGCCCCACCTACCTGGCCATCCTAGTTCCCCAAACGGTGGAACAGGTCTTTTACCTGATGGTCCCAGAGCAATGCCTGGTCTTTGATATCTTTCTTTTCGGCAAAATCCTTCACCACGAGTATCGTTTGATTCGTGATCTCAGATTTTTCAATTCCGAATTCGAAATATTCATTTTGAGGGGCTTCCAGCCAGCGAAAACGAATAAAACTATTTTCTTCACTTTCCAGCACTTCTGCCTTATCAAACGAGCCATTCCAGCCAAAATAGAAAATATTGTCACGCTCATCGACTTTCTCTGCAAACCACTCTCCTAATCCGGCAGGGGTAGATAAAAATTCGTATAATATAGAAGGTGAACACCTTACGGGAAACTCTAGCGTATATAATTGCTTACTCATCGTCAGTTAATTAAAATCACTCAGGGCTGCAATAATAAAAAATAAATCGACCTCGCAAAATTATTTAGTCTTTATTTTTCACGGTTTTGAAAAACAGTTATACCCGTATAAAATAAAAAGATTATTGAAAACGTTAAGATATTCCAAAGAAATTTTGGGACATATTAAGCGAAAGCTTAAATTGCTTTAACATCCAATTCCTTAAAAAGTGTCATTTCAACATTATTGCGCCGTGTGCGTACAAGACTAAAGGTTTAATAGTTTAAAAGTTCATATCAACTTTTAAGCTGTTAAACCTTTAATCTGAGGGGTAAACCGAGTCGTAATAATGGGGTGGCATACAAATGAAAAACCGTGATGGGTGTTTTTAAAGGCTAACCTAACCAAAACTTTAAGTCACAATCCTTAAAATAACCATCTAAATACCAAACCTATGAGCATGCGTCAATTGAAGATCACGAAGTCGATTACGAATCGTGAGTCTCAAAGCCTGGAGAAGTATCTTCAGGAGATTGGGAAAGTCGAATTGATCACCCCCGAGGAGGAGGTCCGCCTGGCGGCACTGATCAGACAGGGAGATCAACGAGCCCTCGACCGTCTCACCAAAGCCAATCTTCGTTTCGTTGTTTCCGTTGCAAAACAGTATCAGAACCAAGGCTTATCTCTGCCCGATCTCATCAATGAAGGTAATGTGGGCCTGATCAAGGCTGCACAGCGTTTCGATGAAACCCGTGGTTTCAAATTCATTTCTTATGCCGTTTGGTGGATCCGTCAAAGTATTTTACAGGCTTTGGCTGAGCAATCCCGGATCGTAAGACTGCCGCTTAACAAAGTTGGCCTCACCAACCGGATCCAGAAAGCCTTCTCCACCCTCGAGCAGCAATTCGAAAGAGAACCGTCCGCGGAAGAACTCGCAGATATGCTGCAAATGGACCTGGAAGAAGTTTCTGCAACACTCGGAATTTCTGCACGCCACGTAAGTATGGATACCCCGCTTTCCGAAGGCGAAGACAGTACACTGATCGATGTACTCATCAATCCCAATGCAGAAAAAACAGACGGAGAACTCGACCACAATCAATCACTCAAAACCGAGATCGACCGCTCACTGAAACTGCTCACTGAAAGACAGAAAGAAGTGATCTGCTATTTCTTCGGCATCGGTGTTGATCATCCAATGAGCCTGGAAGACATCGGCGAAAAATTCAACCTTACACGCGAAAGGGTCCGCCAGATCAAAGACAAGGCCATCACCAAGTTGAGAACAACCAATCGTTGCAAACTTTTAAGAACCTATTTAGGCTAATGAAATAAACTTCTACTCTTCGAATTAAAAAATAAAAAGTCAAAAGTCAAAAATGGTCTCCTTCGCAGGAAGCTGTTTTTACTTTTGACTTTTTACTTTTGAGATCTTACGCTGTACATACTTTACCGGATTGAGCGTAAAAGTTGT
>JBEVKW010000459.1:0-5396 GCA_040509495.1 Chitinophagaceae bacterium
GGAGCTAACGGTAAAGTTGCCTCAACAAAAGCGAGTCAGACTAACTTTCAGTTTATTTCCCCTTTAAATCGTACAGAAAATTTATGCTCAATCGCTGAAGATAAGCGATCTATAAAGACTCTCTTCGGCCAACGGCCATCTGCCAACGGCCATCGCCAGCATTTCTTAGAAGTTTCTCATCTCAGTATTTCCCCTTATACTTCCCTATCCGTTTCCTGCTGCCGCGCATAAAGATTAGCGTAATACCCGTCAGGGATGGCCAGGAGATCGTGGTGAGTGCCCTCTTCAACGATCTTACCATCTTCGAGTACGACGATCTTATCGAAGGCAAACAGGGTAAATATACGATGGGTAATGATGATCGCGGTTTTGTCCTGCAGGTAGTCGTTCAGGTTCCCGATGATCTCTTTTTCAGTTTTGGCGTCAACGGCGCTGAGGCAGTCGTCAAAGATGACCATGGAAGGATCTTTGATCAGTGCACGAGCAATGGAGATCCGTTGTTTTTGTCCACCACTCAGTGTTACACCCCGCTCTCCGATCATTGTCTGGTAGCCTTCGGAGAAACCGGTGATCTCTTTATGCACGCTGGCCTGGAGTGCAGCTTTCTCCACATCCGCAGCATCGGCGTGTGCCAATCCGAAGCGGATATTGTTCTCAACAGTTTCGCTGAACAGAAATACATCCTGTGGAACGTAGCTGACCTGTTCGCGCAACTGGCGAAGACTCAGGTCCCGGATATCGGTCCCATCGAGCAGAATGCGGCCGCTGTCTACATCATACATGCGCAGCAGCAACTGCGCCATGGTTGTTTTTCCGCTGCCGGTCCGGCCAACGATCGCAACCTTCTGTCCTTTCTTCACTGTCAGGTTGAAATTATTCATGGCACGGATGCCCGTGTCAGTATAAACAAAATCCACGTTTTCAAAAACGATATTTCCCTGGAGATCTACTTTCGTCGCTTTCAGCGGTTCGGTAATTGCCGGTTTGGTGTCAAGAAACTGATTGATCCTTTTTTGCGAGGCGGCGGCACGCTGGATCATACTGGCGGTAAGACCGATCGCACTCACCGGGAACATCATCATGTTGATGTACATCACAAACTCCACGATCGTATCAAGGCCGATATTATGTGTTCCCCGGATATAATACAATCCCCCGATCATGATCGTCAACAATGTGCTGATACCGATCAATAATGTAATGGAAGGAAAATAGATGGCTTCTACTTTTGCCAGACCGATCGCGTTCTTTCTGTATTCTTCGCTGTTCTTCATAAAGAACCCGAGCATGGCTTTTTCCTGAACAAAGGATTTGATCACGCGTATGCCGGAGTAGGATTCCTGCGCATTGGTGGTAAGATCAGACAGCGATGCCTGGATCCTTTCACTTTTTCTATGGATCGTATTGTTCACGAAATAGATCGTGACTGCCAGAACAGGTAATGGCGCAAGTACATACCATGTCAGAAGCGGATCACGCTTATACATAAAAAACACAGCCAGTGAGATCAGCGAGATAAGGTTGACAAGGTACATGATCGCCGGACCCGAGAACATGCGCACGCGGCTTACATCTTCAGCGATCCGGTTCATCAGGTCGCCGGTACTGTTTCGCTTGAAAAATCCAGTATCCAACTGCTGATAGTGCCTGTAAATCTCATTTTTCTGGTCGAACTCGATATGACGGCTCATGACAATGATCGTCTGGCGCATGAGAAACAAAAAGAATCCGCGCAGTAAGGCCAGGAGGAGAACGATGATGCCACACCAGGCGACCACCTGCGTCAATCCGGACATGCCTTCCATCCAGTTGATAAACTTTGTCACGAGGTAATCGTATTGCGGAGCCCGTTTCGGCGGCTGATACCCTGGTAGGCCAAGTTTACGGGGAACAAAGTCTATGACATAACCTGTTATCTGCGGCGTAAGTACGTTAAAATAATTGGACAGAAAGATGAAGACGAGCCCAACTCCCAACCTGACACGGTACTTCCAGAAATATTTTTGAATGGCTTTCAACTGCTTCATGGAAGCGCAAGGTAACAAAAGTAAAAAGTCAAAATTAAAAATTAAAAAACTGCCTTAGCGGCAGGTTTTCTTACGTTTTAATTTTGACTTCATTTTCTTACCGGAATTGTTCAACATCCAGTTTTACTGCAACCAGTTGGGCTTCGATACCGGGCCGGTCCGGTTCAAACTGGCGTGGCAATTTCAGTGCTTCTCCGAGGTGTGCCGGATCTTCATCTACAGAAAAACCGGGACCTGAAGTGGCCACTTCGAATAATACGCCTCCGGGTTCACGGAAATAGATGGAGGTGAAATAGTTTCTGTCAAGCACCGGTGTGGGGTTCAGCTGCCGTTTCAGTACACGTTCGCGGATCTGCAACTGCGCTTTCGCATCGGGGGTGGCGAAGGCGATGTGATGGACCGTTCCGCTACCCGCGAGGCCTTTCAGGCTGTCCGGCGTGCAAAGGATATCGATATAATTGCCCGGGGAATTGTTGGCGGCAAAACGGAAACGGTTTCCTTTTTCGGCGATCAGCTGGTGATCCAGTTGTTCGGTGAGCAGTCCTGCCGTCCGTTCATACCCCTCTTCCCAGATCTCGGCGTTATAAAGTCCCTGTAAAGCGTGTTCTGCCGGAATATGACCATAGCTGAACCCGGGGCGCTGATCCTTATCATTGAAGACCAGTTCCAGTCCGAGCCCATCCGGATCCTCAAAATACACCACCAGTTCGTCATCAAATCGTTCTGCCGGCTGCTTGAACTCAACATTGAATTGCTTAAAGCGGGCCAACCAGTAGTTCATTGACGACACCGGGACGGAAAAAGTAGTGGTATTCAACATTCCTTTCCCCTGACGTCCACCCGTGAGCCCGGCGTAAGGAAAAAATGTCAAAATACTTCCCGGGTTCCCGGCCTGGTCGCCATAATAAAAATGATAAACGCCGGAGGCGTCAAAGTTGACTGTTTTTTTAACGAGTCGCAATCCGAGAATACCTGCATAAAAATCGATGTTTTCCTGCGCGCCTCTCGCGATGGCGGTTACATGGTGAATTCCTGTGATCAGTTGTGCCATATGATGATTTTAAGAAAGGTCCTGTTCTTCCGTTTTATTCCAGATATCCGCATATTGATCCGGATGACGCTTAAACTGCAGGTGAACATAAGGACAAAGGGGGATCACGGAAAGCTTTTTTGAGCGCGCGTACGCCACCATTTCATCAAGCAATTTCTTGGCGAGGCCTTTTCCTTCGTGCGCTGAATCTACTTCCGTGTGATAGACCGTTATATTTTTGTCGTCTGCTGCAACAACCATCTCACCGATCTTTTCGCGGCCTTCCATTATCAGGAATGCACCATGTCCGTTAGAATTTATTACAAGTTGTACATCGTTCATTTTGTGGATTTACCTGCAATTTACGGAGATAGTTGCAAGCAAGGGGTTGAGGTTGGGGACTAACGGGAGGGGTTTGGTAATTACTTAAGTTTGATATGACAGACCTTAGGAACTTATGGAACCTCTGAAGCCTCTGGAACCTTTGAAACTTCTGAAACCTCCCCCCACCCGTCAGCCCCCTACCCTTATAAAATATTTTATAACGTATACAATAAAATAAAAAGAAGAATTAACACTTCGTGGTATTGCGAATATCAAAAGGGTTACTATTTTTGTCTCGGTTTTTCATAGGATATTGGATTTTAAAAACGGGGCTGCATTTTCATGCTGGCCCTTTTTTTTTGCTTAAAAGGGAAAAGAGGAAGCCAGGCCAAATGGGTGGGAAGGTTTGGAAAGAGTGAGGTTTGCCTGAAGTCAATTAGCGTTTACGAGATGTTTGCAAGCTATCTCTCCACGTTTATTCATCACTTGTACAAGATTTGACCGGGTTTGTTCTTATTTATCCGGAGTATTGGGGTCTTTCTATATTTCATCCGGCTCAGGTCTTATAATCGTCCGGGGCTGCCTGGGCTCGCCGGATCTAAGCACACTCATGGTCTGGCTCTACACATTTCTTTAGGGAGAATTCAAATACAGTAGCCGGTTTTTACTTTTTAGTTTTTGGGAGGATGGGAATGATGCAGATGTTCATGGAGCGATTGTCGGCAGACAGCATGGCCGATTGGATCTGGATCTTTGTGCCATCCGGACTTACGGTGGGATGCGGGTGATCGGCAGCTGTGGTTTTATGGCCGGTAGATAACAAGGTCATTTCGCGGGTGTGGCGGTCGATCAGGTATATATTCCGTGCAAAGTCGTCCCCGACCGCCCATTTGCCGTCTGGTGAGCCGCTGACATGCCAGAGACCGCTGCCGCTGTCTGTCTGGCCGGCGATGGTCATTTCCCTTGTCCGCAGGTTGATGATGCCAAGGCCGGTTGGCTTTTCTCTCGTACCGGATGGTCCCCAATCCGTTTCCTGTCCGGGATTGGCGCCATTTACCGCTGTGCCTGGTTCCGTCTGGGTAGTTGTTCCCGGAATTTTTCTATGGCCCATGATCGCAATGGCGACCTCGTCTTTCGAAATGATGGCTTCGTGTGTTACCCATTCATAAGGAGCTTCGGGATAGAGCGGCCTTAACCCGCTTCCGTCAGCCATCACCGTCCAGGTGCGTTGCGGCGATTTTCCGCCGGTTTCCCAGCAAAAGACGATTTCCCCCGGCTGCCATGGGTTCGCCTGGATATGCCCCACCTGGAAGCCTACAGAGATCACGTGACGGGTTTCCCCGGTTTTCAGATCCATCATGGCGATACCTGAAGGCCCGGCGCCCATATTTCTTGGTCCAAAGCTTTTTTCTATGGTGGCTGCTGCGGGCAAATGACGCGCGGCTTCTTCCTTACTGACGCGGAAGTATGCACGACGTTCGTCTGCATCCAGCGCCATATCTCCCCCAGCGCCTATTTCTGCCGGCGTCGTGCCGCATATGCGCTGATAGGCATCGGCGGGTTTAAGGCGATTGGCTTTACTGTCTGCAAAAAGTTTTTCAAGATCGACCTCTACCAGTTGAACGGGAGCCAGTATTTTTTTTGTTGCGGTGTCAATGACGTTTCGCATGAAATACAGTTTCATTGAATGGCGGGCGATATTCAGCATTCCGGTGTAGCCGCCTTCGGTAACCTGTACCATCTCTCCCGTTTCTTCATTTACCGCCATTGCTTCTCCTTTTATGCGGTTTGAACGGAAGATCAGCCAGCGGCCGTCGGATGTCCATTGATTATGGGTTTGGTAGATTTTAGAGTCCCCCGCGGGTGTGCTGGTAAGAAAGGTCAGCATTACACCTGTGACCGGGTCTTTTACGATCTTCTTTTCAGAAGGGAAGCGTTTTCCGATCTGTGCGTTGGTGGTGCATGTGATCGTCATGCAAAGGAAAGTGGAAATGACCCTGGGAAGATTTTTCATC
>JBEVKW010000460.1:0-7784 GCA_040509495.1 Chitinophagaceae bacterium
CCACCGGCGTTACTTCTACATGAAGGTCAATCCGGTCAAGCAATGGCCCTGACACTTTATTGAGGTATTTCTGCACGGTCCCCGGAGGGCAGGTACATTCCCGGTCGGGATGATTATAAAACCCGCAGGGACAGGGATTCATGGAGGCAATAAGCATGAATGAAGCAGGGAAGTCGAGCGCCACTTTTGCGCGGGAGATGCTGACCTTTCTTTCTTCCATTGGCTGCCGCATTACTTCGAGGACGGTTCGTTTGAATTCAGGCAGTTCATCAAGGAAGAGAACACCGTTATGGGCAAGGGAGATCTCTCCGGGTTGGGGTGTTCCACCTCCGCCGACAAGAGCAACATCGCTGATCGTATGATGCGGCGAGCGGAATGGCCGCCGCGCAATCAGCGTCGCATTTTCGGGAAGCTTTCCTGCCACTGAATGGATCTTTGTTGTTTCCAGTGCTTCCTGCAGGGACAGTGGGGGCAGTATTGTCGGAAGCCGTTTGGCGAGCATGGTTTTACCGGCACCGGGCGGACCGATCAGGATCGCATTATGCCCTCCGGCCGCAGCGATCTCCAATGCACGTTTGATATTTTCCTGGCCCTTGACATCTGCAAAATCCAGTTCAAAATCGTATTGCGAATCAAAGAACTCCTCTCTTGTATTGACGATCACCGGATCAAGGCCTTTTTCGCCATTCTCAAAAAAACCGATCACTTCTTTTATGTGGGTGACGCCATATACAGCCAGATTATTCACCATGCCGGCTTCACGGGCATTTGCTTTCGGAATGATCAGCCCTTTGAACCCTTCCTTTCTTGCCTGGATGGCCATGGGGAGCGCGCCTTTGATCGGCTTTACCTGGCCGTCAAGACTTAACTCGCCCATCATCACATACGAAGACAGCGCTTCGGGGTTATTGATCTGCTCAGACGCACTGAGGATGCCGATGGCGATCGGCAGGTCGAAAGCTGTACCGCTTTTTTTAATGTCAGCAGGCGCCATATTGATGACAACCTTATTCCTCGGCATCTTGTATTCATTCGTTTTGAATACGCTTTCTATTCGTTGAAGACTTTCTTTCACCGCACTGTCGGGCAGGCCGACGATAGTTGAATCCTTGCCTGATGACTCGATCCAGTTTGCTTCAATGGTGATGGTGATCGCTTCCACTCCGTAAACCGCGCTTCCATGAATTTTTACTAGCATTATGGAAAGTTAGATAAAAGGAATGGGAAGGGAGTGTGTTTTTCATCGTATGGCGAATGTAAAATCACGAGGAATGGATGATGATTTGAGCAGGATTTTAAGAGGGGAAAAGCACAAATGTATCTATAACCATGTTAATCAAATAAGCCCGGGCAGCCATCACAGCCGGATGACTGCCCCGCGTAACTACTTTCCCGGTACGTTGTGCAACACCGATTTAAACAACAGGGTAGTTGCCGGATCAAGTATCACTTCTGACATCGCTCCATCAAACTCGATATGTGTATACCGATTACTTACACTGATATTTTTTGTAGTTGATTTCCTGGCTTTGTCCAGCAATTGCACCGGCAATGTGAATACAAAACCGTTTTCCTGTAACTGTCTTATCTCAATCCAGGTTTTATTTGTTTTAAAGCTATAACCCCATTTCACATCGAGGTCTGGAAGACCAGGCTTATACAGCCATTGATCGAAGAATACGGAAAGATCTTTTCCGGATACCTGTTCAATTACTTTTTGAAGATCTCTTGTATCGGCATTCCGGTTTTCGTATTGGTTATAGTAAGTGCTGATCGCCTTTTGAAATAGTTGGTCTCCCAACTCCTGTCTGAGCATGTGTAATACCCATCCTCCTTTCTGATAGCTGTTGGTATTTAACAAGGCCATATAGTTGGGGTTCTCATCCACCACAGACCGTTTGTTGGTTACTTCGGACCGGATCACCTGCTCGCGATCGGTTTGCAGCATATGAATAGCGGTATCCTTTCCATATTTATCTTCCATGTAGAGAATGGTCATATAGGTTGCGAAGCCTTCGCTGAGCCATAAATGTGCGAAGGTCTTTTCTGTAGCCATATTGCCAAACCACTGGTGCGCGATCTCATGTGCAAGAAGGCTCTCGCTCTTGCGTGTGCCTGTGATGGAGTTTTCGGAATAGAAGATCGTGTTTGCATTTTCTAATCCGCCAAAGATGGTTTTTGATTGAACATTGGCCAGTTTCTTATAACCGTACGGTCCAACATATTTAATGAAAAAGGGAAGAACATCTTTTGCCTGACCATAGTCATAAAATCCTTTTACCTTGTCTTGCGGGAATACCCAGCTGTATACAGGGATGCTGTCCTGTACTTTTCCTGCGAGTTCAACTGCAAAATCGGCAACGCCGATCACCATTACTTTCGTAGCGATCGGAACAGTTTCTTTCCAGTGAGTGGTCGTCATATTGCTCCCGTTTCCGGGAGATTCGGTTTGCAGAAGACCGTTCGATACAACTTTATAATGGGATGGCGCCATGACCGTGAAATCAACCATTGCTTTATCCCCGGGATGATCGATACAAGGGAGCCATTTATGGCCACGGTTCGGCCAGTTATCCGCAAAAAAAGTACGGTGCTTATGAACATTATTGGAAATGATCAGGCCGTCTGTGGGAATACCTGTGTACTGCACCACTATGGTATGTTCGCCGGTGGCGAGTTGATTTCCATCCCACGAAAGGTTGATCTTCTCATTGTTTTCTTTCGGCTCCACCTTTACGTTGCGCCCGTCAATCGTACAGGCCGTTACTTTCATTCCTTTGTCCTTTGCGACAGCGGTGGAAAAATCGAGCAGGATATTGGAGACAGGCTGTTTTATTTTCATCCTGATCTCTGCTTTGCCATTAATGGTGTCTGATTTATCGGAAAGTGTTATAAAGAAGTGGTAATGCTGTACGTCATACAGGTCTATCTGTGCAATACAGGAAATGGATAAGAACGAGAATACCGGTATCAACGCCATTCTTAACGCGCTCTGAAGCGTTTTTCTCATGTTACGGGTTTTTGTGAAGATAGGAATTATAAATTCTCCAGCATCTCTACCACTTTTTCCCGTTTCAGAATGACATACCCAAGGCGATCATTACTGACACCTTCCTTGAGCTGGTAGGAGAATTTCAATTGTTCATCTTCCACATTGGTCTCAAAATACCGGAACGAAATGTTAGGATATTCCTTCAGCTCTTCTCCAATTTCGTAGAGGTGCGTGGAAAGAATGAAGAGGGAATTTTTCATTTTGATCAGGCCCTTGATCACCGTAAGCGAACATTTCATCGCATCCTGCACGTTCGTGCCTTTAAAGAGTTCATCGATCAGCACCAGCCATTTCTTCCCATTGTTGATCTTGCTGATCGTATTCTTGATCCGCTGCACTTCATTAAAGAAAAAGCTTTCTCCTTTAGCGATATTGTCTATCACATTGATGTTACTCAAGAGCCCATCGAACAAGGTTAGTCGCATACTTTGCGCGGGTACACCCATCCCAATGTGGGCGAGGAAAACGGAGGAGCCAACTGATTTTATCAGGGTGCTTTTTCCCGCCATATTTGCGCCGGTAAGAAAAAGAAAGTTATGCTCCGGGTTCATCTGCAGATCATACGGAACGGGTTTGGGGATCAATATGTGGTACAATCCTTTGGCTTCTACAAGCGGAGAGTCCTGTTCAATGAATTCCGGGAATGACAGGTTATAGGTTTTTACTGCTACAGCCATCGAATACCACGCATCGAGGCGGCTGTAGATGTCCATCATCTCCAATGTTTTTGCCCTGAGCGGGTTCCGGAGATGAAAGCCGTAGTAGAGATTCTGCTTCTGAGTGAATGATTCGCCCCGTACTGTCATGGATAATTCGCGCAAAGCCGGTTCTTTCAATACCTGGATGATCCGTTCTATATAGATCTTTATATGTGGTGGCAGATCCACATCGCCTAAAAGAATGGCGATCTTTTTTAATCCACGATAGAAATCGCCGAAATGCGTCATGGAGTATTTCAGCATGGAATAATCTTCGAGGTGAAGCCACCGGTAGAAGAGGTTATTCAGGCTGTTTGGACTTTGGCTGATGGGATCGAGTGAGTAATCCATGAACTTGTCCATCACCAGCATGGTGCCATTGGTAATATCTGCTGGCCAGTCGTCCACATGAGCCATCAGTTTTTTGATCACATTCTGTGTTCCTTTGATCTTCTTAATATCGTCATGAGGTTCTGTGAAGAAGCGGCGCAACCATTCTTTTCCGCCAACTGTCCGGGTAAAATTCAGCTTATGAAAGATCGAAAATTCTTCTTCAGCATGAAAGATCGAGATATCGCTAAATGAAATATTATCTATCTGCATGATTCTTTATTAAGCTAAAGCTGAGTGGTGGAAAATAAGGTCAGAAGGTTGAATATTTAAAAGTTTAAGAGTTGAACTGTTAATGGGTTAAGATCTTTCAAATTTCAAGCGTTCGCCCTGTTTAGATTCATTCCATACGGGATTCCATAAATTTCCCTCATCGTTTTGAAAAACGAGATGTCCGTTTACAAATGTATGCGTAACCGATGCCGGGAAGGTGGTTCCTTCCAACGGGCTCCACCCGCATTTATACAGGATGTTTTCCTTTGCAACGGTGAAAGGTTTGTCAGGGTCTATGATCACAAGGTCCGCGTGGTATCCTTCACGGATATATCCTCTTTCTTTGATCTGGAAACAGTCGGCTACGGCATGACTCATTTTCTGCACGATTTTCTCGATCGATATCTTTCCCTGCTGATAATAGCTCAGCATCATCAATAGCGAATGTTGCACCAGGGGAAGGCCGGCATGTGCTTTTTCATAAGGTTCATTTTTTTCCCCGATCGTATGTGGGGCGTGGTCTGTGGCAATTACATCGAGACGGTCATCCAGCAGTGCTTCCCATAACGCCGGTTTATTTGAAGGGGCTTTGATGGCGGGATTACATTTGATGTAGTTACCCAAACGCGGATAATCGTCGCTGGTGAAATGTAAGTGGTGTACACATACTTCAGCAGTGATGCGCTTATCTTTCAAAGGCAGCATGTTTCCGAATAGCTGAAGCTCTTTTTCGGTACTGATATGAAGGATATGAAGACGTGTTCCATATTTTTTGGCAAGTTGGATCGCGTAGAAGGACGACTCGAAGCATGCTTCCTCACTCCTGATGATCGGATGATCGGCTGCTGTCAGCTCACGTCCGCTTGCTTTCGCTGCTGCAAGGTTTGCCTTAATGATCTTTTCGTCTTCACAGTGCGTAGCGATCAGGAGTTCACTATCTGCAAATACTTTTTCCAGGGTAAGCGGGTTGTCTACAAGAAGATTGCCTGTTGATGAACCCATAAAGATCTTGATCCCGCAAATATCATTTTTACGTGAGTTGATCTTCAGCGCTTCGGCAGCATTTTCATTGGACGTGCCGATATAGAACGAATAGTTGGCCAGTGCTGTTTGCGAGGCGGTGGTATATTTCTGCTCCAGCAGTTCTTCGGTGAAAGCAGGAGGGACTGTATTGGGCATTTCCATAAAGCTGGTCACGCCGCCGGCTACTGCAGCTTTCGCTTCGGTGTAAATCGTTGCTTTATGAGTAAGTCCCGGCTCACGGAAATGCACCTGGTCGTCAATAGCGCCGGGTAATAAAAACCGGCCTTCTCCGTTTATCTCCGTAACAGACAGGCCATCCGCGGAAATGGTGGGCGCGATCTTCTCAATGCGTCCGTTTTTGAGTAGCACATCGGCCGTTGTAATAACTCCTTCGTTGACGATACGGATATTTTTAATCAGATATATTTGCATACTTTGTTGTATATAATCCAAAATCACTGGCAATGCAATTTATAAAAACCCTTGTAAGACTGCTTGTTTTTCTTTGCCCGTTTGTCGCTGCTGCACAATCAACTTACCTTCCGCAGGGAGATAAGCAGACGATGCTGCTGGAAAGATTGGAAATAAAGGCCCAGTCAGACTCAGTACTGAATTTTTCGAAGATCAAACCATTTAACCGGGGAAAGTATGTAATAAATGGAGTGAAAAGTTATCTCGAGAAAAACGGGGAAGATCAGTTGTCGGGCATCGACATGCACAATCTCCGGAGTATTTACATGAATAATACGGAATGGCTGACTGATGAGGAGCGTGCACTTTATGCCAGCAAAAAGCCCATATGGAAAAAGCTATACACGTCTCCGGCCAATTTTTTTGAAACACATGTGAAGGACTTTGACCTTGTGATCAACCCGGTTGTTCAGTATGTAGTGTCAAAAGAGATCGACAATGATCAGACCCTGTTTCTGAATACGCGGGGCTTGAGCCTCCGTGGCCGGATTGCCAACAAGATCGGCTTTTCAGCTTATTTGACCGACAACCAGGAACGGGATCCAATATATGTGCAGCAGTATATCAATGAACGGCTGGCTGTTCCGGGGCAGGGGTTTTATAAGGAATTCAAAGCGCCGGGCGGTGTGGATTATTTTGATGCGCGTGGTACGATCACCTTCAACGTAACGAAGTATATAGACGTTTCGTTTGGATATGATAAAAATTTTATTGGTAATGGTTATCGCAGTTTATACCTGAGTGATTTCGGTAATTCATCCCTGTTTCTTCGGTTGAATACCAGGATCTGGAAGTTCAATTATCAGAATCTTTTCATGGAGCTGGCAAATGCCGACGACCGGGGGATCACAGATAAACTGATCGGCAAGAAATATGCGGCGATGCATCACCTGGATATTAATCTGACCCGCTGGCTGAATGTCGGCCTATTCGAAGGTGTCGTATTCGGAAGACCAAACCGCTTTGAATTCAGCTATCTGAACCCGGTGATCTTTTACCGGTCTATCGAATTGCAGAATGGTAGTTATGATAACTCAGTGGCAGGTCTTGATTTCAAAGCCAACATTGCGAAACGTTTCCAGGTATACGGACAGTTGTTGCTGGATGAGTTCAAGCTCTCCGAGATCCGCGCCGGTGATGGATGGTGGGGAAATAAATGGGGCTATCAGCTTGGAGCAAAGTACATAGATGCGTTTGGTGTAAAAAATCTCGATCTACAGGCGGAAACGAACCGCGTACGCCCGTTCACTTACTCCCACAATGATTCTGTAGCCAACTATACGCATTACAATCAGCCAATGGCGCATCCGTTGATGGCGAATTTTCAGGAGTATATCGGGATAGCACGATTTCAGCCCGCACCAAAATGGCTTATCCAGGCGAAGGCGATCTATTACACACAAGGCCGGGATTCCAGCAGTGCGAATTATGGAAGCAATATCTTCCTGCCTAATCAATCAAGACCGGCAGACTACGGTTTTAATATAGGTTCAGGATGGAAGACGAACGTTTTCTATTCTTCCTTACTGGTGTCTTATGAACTGAAAGAAAATCTCTCACTCGAATTATTCGGAACGTTAAGAAAGCAGGATGCAAAGACAGCTCCCATCAGCACTACAACATCAAAAGTTATTTCGTTTGGTGTGAGGTGGAATATGCACCGGCGGGAATACGACTTCTGAACAGACACGAATAGAGCACGAATGGAGCACGAATGGAGCACGAATGGCCGCGGATATGCGCGAAATCTTACTATAGATCAAATTGGTTTAAACAGCAGAAGCCCGGATACAGCATCCGGGCTTCTTTATTTCTGCTTAACAGGGACTATCTCATTAAGTGTGTAAACTTTTAATCGGGGTTGTTTTGTTTACAATCTGACTCTTGTTTCAAAAATAGTTAAAAACTGACCGAGGACCATGCCCCAGTTATGGATG
>JBEVKW010000461.1:0-16460 GCA_040509495.1 Chitinophagaceae bacterium
GATCACGACAGGTCAGCGCTTGTATTGCAGCATCCATTCATATACATTCTTTCCATTCTCTTTAAAAGCCGGGTCCGTTGCTTTGGTCCACGCATCATGTCCACCACTCGACCAGATCGTTTTAATGGCCCGCACCGCAGGGTTTTGCGCATTGATATCTTCAACATATTTATTGGTACTACCGACATTGACAGTAAGGTCATCAATGTTATGAAATGCCCAAACCGGAAGATTAGCGGCAGCAATTTTTTTAGCACGCGTCAGTGTAGCGGTCGATGCGCCACAGATCGGTGCGATCGCTGCTATTCCTGCACCAAAACCAGCACCGTACTCCCAGGTAGCACCGCCGCCCATACTCATTCCCATCACATAGATGCGGCTTGCATCAATTCTCAGTGTTTGTTTTGCGTGATTGATGATCGCATCGACATCCGCCGGCGATGGCCACTTTTTAAACTGAGGTGAAATGACTATAAAGGAATAATTCTGACCGTTCACCGTGAACTTGACCGGGAAGTTCTTACTGGCGATACGCGCCGCTAAAGGAGTTCGGGAGACCTTGACCAGCTCGGTAGTACCATTTCCCAATTCTCCCAGGCCATGCAGAAATATGATTAGCGGGTAACGTTTTGTGCTGGAGTCATACCGTGCAGGAACGGCCTTGTAATATCCTCCGCAATTGCCGTTTACGTTTATGGAAACTGCTGTCTGAATAGCTGGATTTGTTTCAGGTATATCAGCCGGTGGCGTTGGAACTGGCGGCGGCGGTGCTGGTGCTGGGGGCGGTACCGGAACCGGCGCAGGCTTTTCCGGATCTGCTTGTACCGGTGGAGCCTCAGGCGCTGCTTTCTGACAGGCAACTATACTGCAAACCAATACCAGGTTGATCGCCGCCTGACGAAAAATTTTGATCATAGGAATTGAATTTTAGGATGAAAGATCAGATCAGCGTATGATTAGCGGATATAATCAAACGATTCAATCGCAAGGATCAATTTCTATGCCCCTTTATCTTCATTCGCCCAGGCAAGCCCGTAAAATACCGGTGAATGGTAAAACCTCCCGCATTTTAACGGTTTTTAACACGTGTGTTTCCAGAAACGGCCGGTATTTCAACTACAGCATGATCAATGATAATCCAAAAAGGACAAGCATGGTGATCAGTCCCATCCATACAGATGCCAGTGAATGCACGCGCAACATTGTTTTAATATCGATATCAGAAAATTTGGATATTACCCAGAAGTAAGCATCATTGGTATGTGAGATCATCATAGAGCCCGCGCCCATGGCAAGCACGGCGAGGATCCTTCCGTTCTCGCTCTCCAGGCCCAGCGCAGGCAGCAACGGCAGTATGATAGAGGAGGCTGTAACAATTGCGACGGTCGAGGACCCCTGTGCGGTTTTAATAATGAAAGTTAGCAGGAACGGGAACCAGATCCCCAGCATTTTCATATCAAGTGTTTCCCCGAAATGAACACCGATATTGGTAGCCGAAAGCACCGCTCCAAACGCACCGCCCGCTCCGATGATCACCAGGATCCCACCGGCTTTTTCCACGGCAGACGACAGGTTTTCGCTCAACGTATGTTTATCGGTCTTTGTGGTCAGCAAGGCAAGCAATACTCCCGCAGCCAGCGCAATCGATGGGTCGCCGGCGATGTTGAAGACCCTGGTGAAAATACCTTCAGCATGCTCAAGCCCGATCACTGATCTGATCGCCATCAGGATGATCGGGATCATCACAGGAAGAAATGCTTTAAATACAGACGGGCGTTCGCTCGTTTCGATCTCTTCATCCTCTGTTGTCATCAATTCAGTTGCCTTTCCTTTTTTTCCTGCGTAAACGGCCCACGCGTGACCAACAAGCATGGCTGGTATAGCGATCAGAATTCCCCATAGAATGAGCTTTCCAAAATCGACACCGATCGTACTTGCCGCTGCTGTTGCTCCCGGATGTGGTGGTAGCAGGCAATGTACTGCATAAAGCCCGGCCCCTAATGACACACTCATCGTTGCAACAGCAATACCCGTTCTTCTGACGAGTGATTTGTTGATCCCGTTCAGCACGATATATCCTGAATCGCAAAAGATCGGCAAGCCCACGATAAAACCTGTTATGGCTATTGCAAGCGAGGATCGCTTCTCCCCTACGAGCTTTACAATAAACGATGCCATCACCTGCGTGCTTCCATTCTTCTCCAGCAATACCCCGATCGTCGTGCCCAGCACGATAATGATAGCAAGCTTGGACATAATATCTCCCAACCCTTCTTTCATCAGCACCAGTATTTCAGGAATTCCCAGCTGAATACCAAGCCCCGTTATAAAACAGGCAATGACAAGTGCG
Organism: Chitinophagaceae bacterium; assembly: GCA_040509495.1. GTDB lineage: Bacteria > Bacteroidota > Bacteroidia > Chitinophagales > Chitinophagaceae > Terrimonas_A. The sequence continues at coordinate 2,351 of JBEVKW010000461.1, forward strand.
AAGAATGGATGAACCTTGAAACGGACAGTCAGGAAGATAATTGCAATGATGCCGGCAAGCAGGGATATGATGACCTGCGGAAAAGAAGTAGTCATCATCAAAACTAAGGAAATGCGACTTATAATTGCAAATCCCGGATAGTTGTACAGACAGCTTTCAGCGGCCTTATCATGTTCGCAAAACCCTTAACTTCGTCCACCATGAAAGAACTGTTGACGCAGTTGGCCGGATCCTTGGATGGAACACTGCATTTTGACACTACCATGCGTACCTTGTACGCTACAGACGCTTCTGCTTACCGGGAATTCCCTCTGGCTGTTGCCATTCCAAAATCCATTGATGATCTAAAAAAACTGATCGCGTTCGCAACAAAGCATAAAACCTCCCTGATCCCCAGGACAGCAGGCACATCACTGGCCGGACAGGTCGTTGGCCCGGGTATTGTGGTCGACGTATCAAGAAATTTCACTTCCATTCTTGAGTTGAATAAAGATGAACACTGGGTTCGCGTACAGCCTGGCGTGATCCGTGATGAGCTGAATGTTTTTCTCAAGCCGCATGGGCTGTTCTTCGGTCCTGAGACCTCTACAGCTAACCGTGCAATGATCGGTGGTATGGTGGGCAACAACAGCTGCGGCTCCAACTCAGTTGTGTATCGCAGTACGCGTGAACATTTGCTGGAAGTAAAAGCTTTGCTCAGTGACGGATCAGAAGCTGTATTCAGTACACTGGATCTCGATTCCTTTCATGCAAAATGTGAAGGCGATACGCTTGAAGCTGCCATTTATCGAAGTGTAAGAAGCATGCTGAGTAACTATGATCACCAGGAAGAGATCCGTAAGGAATTTCCCAAGAAGACTGTAGAGCGCCGCAATACAGGTTATGCAGTTGATCTGTTGCTTGATATGGCTCCTTTCACTGCAGGCGGACCCGATTTCAACTTCTGTTCGCTGATCGCTGGCTCGGAAGGCACACTTGCTTTTATCACTGAGATCAAGTTGAACGTTAGTCCCGCTCCGCCAAAAGAAACAGGGCTGTTATGCGTACACTTCGATTCTATCGATGAGGCACTTCGCGCAAACCTGGTTGCGGTGAAATATCCGATCAGCGCAAGCGAACTGATCGATCATTATATCCTGGAATGTACAAAAAATAATATCGAACAACAGAAGAACCGGTTCTTCGTACAGGGAGATCCCGGGGCGATCCTTGTTGTGGAATTTGCACGTGATACCCGCGAAGAGATCATTGAAGATGCACAACGCTGCGAAGCAGAAATGCGTGCAGCCGGACTGGGATACCACTTCCCGCTTTTGTTTGGTAACGACAGCAAAAAGATCTGGACCCTTCGTAAAGCTGGCTTGGGCTTGCTGAGTAATCTGCCCGGCGACGAAAAAGCAGTGCCAGTAATTGAAGATACAGCGGTGGATGTACAAGACCTGCCGGACTATATCCGTGAGTTCAATGAGATCCTCAACAGGCACGGCCTCTATTCCGTACATTACGCACACGCCGGTTCGGGTGAACTACACCTGCGCCCGATCATCAACCTGAAAACAGAACAGGGAAATCAGCTTTTCAGAACGATCGCAGAAGAGATCGCTACACTCGTAAAAAAGTACCAGGGCTCACTGAGTGGCGAGCATGGAGATGGCCGTTTACGCGGAGAATTCATTCGCCAGATGGTAGGTGAAAAGAATTATCGTTTATTAAAAGACCTGAAGAACGTTTGGGATCCGCATCATATTTTCAATCCCAACAAGATCATTGACACTCCGTCGATGAATAGCATGCTCCGCTATACACCCGGGCAACAAACACCTGCATTTAAAACAGTATTCCGCTTTCACAACCAGGATATATTACAGCATGCAGAGCAGTGCAACGGTAGCGGAGATTGCCGCAAAACGCAGATCAGCGGCGGCACCATGTGCCCTTCTTATATGGCCACACGCAATGAAAAAGACACGACGCGTGCACGGGCCAATATCCTCCGGGAATTTCTCACCAATTCGGACAAGCTTAATCGCTTTGACCATAAAGAGATCTATAAAGTGATGGACCTGTGCCTGAGTTGTAAAGGATGTAAGTCGGAATGCCCCAGTAACGTCGACGTGGCAAAAATGAAGGCGGAATTCCTGCAGCATTACTATGATGCGAACGGGGTGCCTTTCCGCGCAAAACTGATCGCCGGCTTCAGCAAAAGCTCTGCTCTCGGCGCTATCTGGCCGGGCGCCTATAATTTCATGATGACTAACAGCGTTGTCAGCAAACTGGTCAAACAAGCTACCGGTTTTGCAAAAGACCGCTCCATGCCAACTCTTTATAAAACCACGCTGAAGAAATGGTTTACTGACTGGAAGAAGAACAATACGGCAGTCAAGAACAAAAAAGTATACCTGTTCTTCGATGAGTTCACCAATTATAATGACACCGCGATCGGCATCAAAGCCATTCAACTGCTGGATAAACTGGGTTATGAAGTTTTGATGCCGGAACACATTGAAAGTGGCCGCGCCTGGCTTTCAAAAGGATTGCTTCGCGATGCAAAAAAGATCGCCAATAAAAATATCCGGCTTCTCTCACCCCTGATCAATTCCGATACGCCACTGCTGGGTATCGAACCATCCGCGATCCTTACATTCCGGGACGAATATATCGATCTTGCTGAAGATGATCTGTATGAAAGCGCTAAGGCGCTGGCCCGGCATGTTTTTCTCATTGACGAATTCATTGCTGCTGAGATCAGCAAAGGACATATCACCGCCTCATCTTTTACCAGCGAAAAAAAACAGATCAAGCTGCATGGTCATTGCCAGCAGAAAGCACTTTCTTCAGTAGATCCGACAAGGATCCTGCTGTCTCTCCCGGAGAATTACAGCGTTGAAGTGATCCCTTCAGGCTGCTGCGGGATGGCCGGAAGTTTCGGCTATGAAAAAGAGCACTACGAACTTTCGATGAAGGTAGGAGAACTTGTGCTGCTTCCAGCTGTCAGAGATGCTGCCGCCGAAACGATCATCGCCGCACCGGGAACCAGCTGCCGTCATCAGATCAAAGATGGAACGGGAAGAAAAGCGAAACATCCTGTGGAGGTGTTGTATGAGGCTTTAGCCTAATAGAGGGTTTTGCCGGGCGGGCAAGGGCGCTGTTTTTGTTGTTACAGGTTTTTCGAGGGTTTGCCTCGAAGACTCCGTTTACTTTTTTTGCCTTGATGCAAAAAAAGTAACAAAAAAAGATCAAGGCTACGCGCACATGGCTAAAAATGGGAGGGTGTCACCTGCACAAAAAAAACTCGCCAGCGGAGTGTTTTGGATTGATTGGCGTGCTGGCTCAAACAGTTTTTTTGTGCCTTCGGCACACCTGCGGTGTTTCTCAGACGGTGCCAGCCTCCCATTTTCTTAACGCCATTTGCGCTAGGCCGGGGCGACTAAAAGCGGGTAGTTAACTCTACCTGGAATTTGTAACCTTACTAATACCGCATTGATTAATTTCTTCTATCAGCAATTGCAGTAAATAAAGTATCACAGCGTCCAATACCATTTTGATGTGGAACTTAAACGAATCTTCGTCGCAAACGATTCTACCTCTCTCAGTCCGCCCGGCCTTGGAAAAAATGGCGTGAAGAAAATGGGAGGCTGGCACCGTCTGAGCGCCGAAGGCAAGCGAAGGCACAAAAAAACTGTCTGAGCCAGCACGCCAATCGAAATGAAGCACTCCGCTGGCGAGTTTTTTTTTTGTGCAGGTGACACCCTCCCATTTTTAGCCATGTGCGCGTAGCCTTGATCTTTTTTTGTTACTTTTTTTGCATCAAGGCAAAAAAAGTAAACGGAGTCTTCGAGGCAGACCCTCGAAAAACACTATAACAACAAAAAAAAGCGCCTTGCCCGCCGGCAAAAAGGTAAACGGAGTCTCCGACCCCCTCAGAAAAAAAAAGCGCCTTGCCCGCCCGGCAAAAAACACAAAACCACTTTCATCACCCCGGATCACGCACTCCTGTACTTTGATTTTTTCATCCCGCCAAGATGTTGTTGGTTTGTCCAACGAACAAAAACAGGAATGCTGCACAAACGAAATCTTTCACTGTATTGGAAATGTCAGCTGATCGGATGGTCAGCAGCTTCGCTATACTGGGGATTTGCCGGTTATACAGGAACAAATTTCAGCGTGCTGCTGGCCATTATACATTTCCTGGCTGATCTGCTGATGTATATTGCTGTTACACATTCGTTCAGAAGTATTTCCCGGCATTACAGATGGCATCAGCTTCGGCCGGGGCCATTGCTTCTTCGAATCATTCCTGCAACTGCCATATTGGGGGCAGCTTTTATGATCCTTACAATAGGGAAAACGTTTCTGATCAGGTATATATTCGAAGAAGGATTTGCGATCACGTTTCAAAGTTATTTCACTTCACAATGGCTTGTGACGCTTGTGACAGGTGTCAGGCTGATGGCCATCTGGATACTTGCATATTACCTCTATCATTACGCACAACGGGAATTGAATGCGACAAAAGAAACTGCGCGACTCGCACTGATTGCAAAAGATGCCCAACTCGACAATCTTTCCTCTCAATTGAACCCGCATTTCTTTTTCAATTCGTTGAACAGCATAAAAGCGTTGGTGCTGGAAGATCCGCATGCTGCCAGGCGCGCAATCGACCTGCTGTCTGAACTACTCCGGACTGCCCTGTATAAAAGAGATGAAATGCTGATTCCCCTGAAAGACGAAATCGCATTGATCGAAGATTATCTTGAACTGGAAAAGATCCGTTTCGAAAAAAGGTTGGAGACGAATATCGAAGTAGACCCGCGACTGTTGCAAACGCCCATTCCTCCACTGAGTATCCAGGCATTGGTGGAGAATGCCATCAAACACGGTGTCACAAGAAGAAAAGAAGGCGGTAGGATAATGATCTCCATCACAGAAGAAAATGGTTTTTTGAAGACCAACGTATCAAATAGCGGAAAACTAACGGAAGTGACTACAGAAGGACTAGGCCTTAATAATCTTCAGGAAAGGCTGAACCTTCAATTTAATGGGAGAGCCAGTTTTGAACTGACAGCGACCAGTGACGAAATAGTATCTGCGACTCTAAAAATTCCATTGAAATGAAAAAATTGCGCGCCCTGATCGTTGATGATGAGCGACTGGCCAGAGAGGAGATCAGGTTGCACCTGCTTGCCTGTTCATTTATTGAATGGATCGGCGAGGCGGCGGATGCAGATGAGGCAGAACAAATGATCCTTGACCTTAAGCCGGATATCATTTTCCTCGACATACACATGCCTGAACGTTCAGGGCTGGATCTACTTGAATCACTGGATAACGCTCCGCACGTGATCTTCACCACCGCTTACGACCAGTACGCCGTCAAGGCATTTGAACTCAATGCCCTTGATTACCTGGTAAAGCCAATCCGGAAAGAACGCTTTCAACTAGCCATTGAAAAGATACAGGCAAAAATGAAGGAAACGAATACAGAGAGCCGACGGCAGCATGTGTTTATCAGGGAAGGAGACAAGATGTGCTGGGTCAAATTAGCAGATATATACCTGGTGGAATCTTCCGGCAACTATTCAATGATCTATACCAGCGACAGAAAATACTGCCTGAAACGCTCCCTTAATCAACTGGGAAAGATCCTCGACCCGGATGTGTTTTTCAGAGCTGCTAGAACAGCTATCATCAATATCAATTTTATAAAAGAGATCCAGCCCCTGCCAAAAGGAAAACTGCAGGTATTGATCCGGTCCGGACAAACTGTAGAAATTTCAGGCCGGCAATCAGCTGTTTTCAAGAACAAAAACATGATATAGCAGAAGGAAATGATTTCTATGTCAGGATAGGAACATTGTATCTGCCGGATCCTGGACCGGCGTCCGCTATGCGTCTTTATTAATTAAATTCTTATGCAAAAAATACTTATCCAGGCATTGATATGCCTGTGGGTTTCTATGTCCGTCAATGCACAGTCTGTCGTGGAAGAAATTAAATCCGATACTGCATATGAAGTAACTGACAGTATTCTTATCAAAACAACCGATGGTGCCTCCATTTCTGCGTGGGTGATCCGGAAGAAAAACATGATCTTACCGCAGGCGACAATACTGCAGTTTACGATCTATGCCAGACAAACCGATATATTGAAGATGAAAGATGCGGCCGATCATGGTTATATCGGCATGATGGCCTATTCGCGCGGCAAGCGATATAGTGATGACGAGGTAGCGCCGTATGAATATGACGGCAGGGATTGCTATGAGGTGATCGAGTGGATCAGTCAGCAGCCCTGGAGTAATAAACAGGTAGGTATGCGGGGTGGCAGCTATAATGGTTTCACACAATGGGCGGCAACAAAAAAACTACACCCGGCTTTGAAAACGATCGTAACGTCGGCTTCAGTTGCTCCGGGTCTTGATGTGCCAATGACGAACAATGTTTCAATGAGCTTTGTTTTTCCCTGGATATATTATGTGTCTAATAACAAGTTTCTTGATGAGGCTGATTATAGAAGTGCGCAATGGCAGGAAGGCTATCGTAAATGGTTTGCACAGGGCGCGAGTTACAGAAGCCTTGATACCGTTATTGGTCGCCCGGGAACAAAAGTGTTTCATCGCTGGTTAGACCATCCAACATACGACGCTTACTGGCAATCGATGGTGCCATACAAAACCGATTTTGCTGATATCAATATTCCCATCCTCAGCACAACCGGGTATTATGATGGTGGTCAGATAGGAGAGATGTACTATTATCGGGAGCACCTGAAGTACAAACCCAATGCAGATCATTACCTGATCATCGGTCCGTACGGTCATTTTGGTTCGCAGGGGAAACCTGATTCTATCTATAACGGGTATCAGATAGATCCCGTTGCCAATATTTCGATCCATGGGATCACTTATGAATGGTTCGATCATATTTTTAAAGGAAGTCCAAAGCCGTCATTTCTGAAAAACAAGGTGAATTACCAGGTCATGGGAACCAACGAATGGAAACACGCGGCAAGTCTTGATAAGATGTATAATAAAGCACTAAAACTATATATCACCTCAGCTGATCGGGGTGAAGGAAAGCTGAGCTTCAAGCAGGCTGGGAAGGCCAAACCGTTGGAACAGCAGATTGATTTTAATGACAGGACTTCTGTAAACAGTTACTATTATTTTAACCAGGTTGTCTACGATCATATCAATATAAACAATGGCATTCTCCTCATCAGTGATCCGCTGCAGGATGATACAGAAGTAAGCGGCCGCTTTACCGGTGAAATAAAAGCGATCATCAACAAAAAAGATTTGGATTTCAGTCTTGCACTTTTTGAGATCCTGCCTGATAGCAGCTATTTTCTGCTGTCATATTTTATGGGCAGAGCCAGCTATGCTAAAGATATTTATAAAAGGACCCTGCTCAAACCCGGGAAAAAGGAAAGCATTCCATTCAGCAATAGTTATATGACAAGCCGTATGCTCCGGAAGGGTAGCCGGATTGCCGTTGTCCTGAACGTAAATAAAAGCGCTTTTGAGCAGATCAATTATGGTACAGGTGGCGACGTGAGTTCGGAAACGATCAAGGATGCCGGTGAACCCTTACGGATAAAATGGTTGCCTGACAGCTATATCAGCCTGCCTGTATTCAAATAATGCGTTGTTCTTCCGGATAATGCCTGCGGTTTTGTTAGCCGCAGGCATTTTTGTTTTCCGGATTCACATCCGGAATTACGTTATTCACACCGGCGATCTCAGACAACTGTATCTGGTTGATATTTGTGCGTAGAATAAAATTCAAGCACAACAAATGAAAATGTTCTTAAAGTTACCTATCCTCGCAATGCTGCTGGTCGCAAGCATTTGCATCCATGCACAACAGGAAAATCCGGTGTTCAGGCAATTTGCTGAAAAACAAAGTGGGCTTTTTAATAAGGCCTATGAATCCCGCGATCTGGAAAAATATCACACATTACTGGATGAGTGGAACGCAAAGTTCAGTGATCTTACAAATGAAGAAAAGAGGAAGTTCTCCAACTATTCCATCAATGCATTGTATAATTTGTCCTGCACGTATGCGCTGCTTGGTAAAAAACAGCAGGCATTGGATTACCTGGAAAAATCGATACAACAGGGTTATGCGAATTATCAGCATATTCAGGCAGATAAAGACCTGGATGGTCTGCGGGCTGAGCCGAGATATGTTTCAATGATAAAGCCCTTGCGCGAGACCGGGGACTATCTCTATATTTTGAAGAAAGCCGGTGCCTATAACCATGGCGATCGGCGTCCATTACCTGCATTTACGTATCAATCTGCGTCTGCACCAGAATTGATTGCATTACAAAAAGCATTTAATCTCGATTCCGTTGCGGGCTCCGGCAACGAGCTATCAAAAGTGTTGAACCTCCTTCACTGGGTACATGAGCTGATCCCGCACGACGGTAATCATGAAAACCCGGTGGTAAAGAATGCAATGAGCATGATCGCGGTTTGCAAGAAAGACGGCCGGGGACTTAATTGTCGTGGTCTCGCAACCGTATTGAATGAAGCTTGCCTGGCAGTTGGATTTAAGTCGAGGATGGTGACATGTTTGCCGAAGGACAGTCTGGGTACAGACCCCGACTGTCATGTGATCAATATGGTCTATCTACCATTGGCAAAGAAATGGATTTGGGCCGATCCGACAAATGACGCGTATGTTATGAATGAAAAGGGAGAGGTATTGGGAATTGCTGAAGTAAGGCGATCTATTATCGAAGGCCGCCCGCTGATCCTTAATCCAACGGCCAACTGGAATCACCGGCAAAGCACCACGAAAGAAAATTATCTTTATCACTATATGGCCAAAAATCTCTACATACTGCAGTGCCCGGTTAGCAGTGCTTATGATATCGAAACAGCGGCTGTGGGGAAAACGATTGAGTACATTCAGTTAAATCCGCTGGACTATTTCAGGCAAACACCGGATAAAACGCAGCGAACAGGTTCGCAAAGTGGTACGACATATATATATTACAATACCAATAATCCGGATACCTTTTTCCAAATCCCATAATATGAAAAAAATACTGATCGTTTCTTTTAGTCTGATCGGGGTATTGAACCTGGCTGCGCAGGTGAAATGGGCTGATACTACTGTTAGGTTTTCTGATGTCGACTGGAATAATTACTCTACCTCTTATCTTGGTAGTGATGCAAAGCGTGACCCCGTGCTTGTGACAGCCATTCCGTATAATGGCATTTGGAATATGCATGACCGAAGCGCTCTTGATATGGATTTTTCTGGCTCGGCATTTCGTTTCCGCTCGAATCTTGGAGATGGCTACCGGAAACTGTTCACATATAGCGAGGGGGATGTATATTTCCTTGTTCCAGGTATCTTCAGACCCAACGCACATCAGTATGAGTTCAGGGTTCTGATAAATGATAGCATTCAATTAAAGACATGGAGTGCAATTGATCAATTTGTTGACGATGATTTCGGGCTGAATGATTTTCCCAAAGGATTTGCTTTTCTTGGTGGATTTCGTGCTGACTGGGATCAATACCTTGTAGTAGAGTTGCGGAAAAAAAGTGAAACAAGGCTTACCGCAGCAAGTGTTGTGTACTGGAAACCGGCAGCGCCCCAGATAATAAACATCTTTACCTCGGCAGAGTTAAACGAGCTGTTGCTCAAGGCAAAGAAACCTTTTGATATTTCTGCACTAGCGGCTACGCCCGAAAAATGGCAGGGCAGGTATACTCCTGATCAGATAGACAGTACTAATTTTCTTCCGAAAAAGCTATTTCTTGCTCCGGATGAGAATAATCTGACCTTCGTATTAAGTGCAGATATCTATAAGAAAGAAGCCTTGACATATACCCTGATCAGGGATGGCAGGGTATACAGAAAACCTGGCTTTAATGATAATGCCAATAACCTGATCTCCTTAAGAAGCTTGCCTCCCGGGCAATATTCTTTGCAAATGAACTATGCAGCTCAGCCGCAAAAGGTTTCTGCATATTCATTCGAAATAAGACCAGCGTGGTATCAAATGTTGATCGTAAAGATAATTGGCGTCATTCTGATCGCTGGATTTACGTTTTCATTTTTCCTCTGGTGGAAGTTAAAGCGCCAGCAGAAAAAGACAGTGGCCGAACAGGCAAAGAAGGAGCAGCTTCAACTGGGCTTGAAAAGTATCCACTCGCAGTTTAACCCACACTTTATGTTCAATGCGCTTTCGTCAATCCAGGGGTTGATCAACAACAACAAGATCGAAGCGGCGAACCGTTACCTGTCTGACTTCGGAGTGCTGATCCGCTCAGCATTGACAGACAGTAACAGGGAACTTGTTCCGCTGGAAAGAGAATTGCATACGCTGGAAACTTATATGAAACTCGAACAATTAAGGTTTAACTTTGCCTACAGTATTTTTCTGGATGACCGGATCAATGCGGCAGCAATTGAATTACCATCATTGTTGCTTCAGCCATTGATAGAAAATTCTGTGAAGCACGGGATATCGGGCATGGATAAAGGTAAAATTGAACTCAGGTTTACGAAGCAGGAAAAAAGTCTGCTTGTGAGTATACACGACAATGGAAGCGGATTTGATGTGGCCCAATCGTCAACGGGGTTTGGTCTGAAGTTAACAAAAGACCGCATTGGCCTGCTGAATGAAATGATGCCTGATCAAAAGATCTCACTCAATATAGACAGCGAATTACAAAAAGGTACTACCATTCAACTTTTATTTAAAAATTGGCTGACATAAAGATGAAGACCGTCTTAATAGATGATGAAAAGAATAACCTGGATAATCTACGGCAACTGTTAAACGCTTATTGTCCATCCGTGCAGATAGTCGGCGCTGCAATAAATGCTGCTGAGGGTAAAAAGATCATTCATGAGCAAAAGCCTGATCTTTTGTTTCTTGATATACAAATGCCTCAAAAAACAGGATTCGATCTCCTTCGCGAACTTGATGATTATTCATTTGAGGTGATCTTTGTAACCGCCTATGATCATTTTGCTATACAGGCGGTAAGATTTGCAGCCGTCGATTATTTGTTGAAACCGGTTAATATTGAAGAACTGCGGGCTGCAGTTGATCGTGCGGAGAACAGGGGCAGGCAAAAAAAGCAAAATCAGCAATTGGAGAACCTCCTGCAATTGCTTCATCAGAAAAAGGATGAACATCGGATTGCTCTCGCTACGTTAAAAGAGACGCGCTTTGTAAATACCAGAGCGATCATCCGATGTGAGTCATCGAATAACTATACCAGTTTTTTTCTGAAAGACGGTGAAAAGCTGATCGTTTCAAAACCTATTTACGAGTTTGAAGAAATGCTTGACGGGTATGGCTTTCTCCGGCCGCATCAGTCGCATCTTGTCAATCGCATATATATTAAAAGTTTGCTGAAAGAAAATGGTGGAACTCTTTTGCTTGAAGATGGATCATTGGTACCCGTATCCAGATCAAAGAAAGAAGAAGTTCTTCGTGCGCTTTCGCAATGAATGTGGCGTATAGTTTGTACCGTTTCGGGAAAAACAATGCCTGAAGGCCCATCCCTTGTCTTATTAAAAGAAGATATACTGCAATTCCGCCGAAAAAAGGTAATGGCTGCTGGAGGCAACGCCGCAATCGATGTTCAGCAACTGGAAGGGCGACAGCTTCTCGAGATCAGGACCTGGGGAAAGCAACTCTTTCTCCTGTTCAGCGGCAAAATCACTATCAGGATCCATTTGCTGATGTTTGGTTCTTATAGCATCAATGAACAGATACGCCTGAAGCGGTCCATAAAACTTGAACTTCAATTCAATACCGGTACTCTTTATTTCTACACCTGTTCTGTAAAAGAGATGGAGCCTGGTTGGGAAACAACTTATGACTGGAATGCCGATCTCCTTAGCAAGAAATGGGCTCCGCGTGCTGCACGTGCGAAACTGAAAAAGATCCCGGAGACCCTTGTCTGCGATGCCTTGCTTGATCAGCAGATCTTTTCGGGATCGGGTAATATTGTCAAAAATGAAGTTCTCTTCCGGATCTTCCTGCATCCCGAATCGACATTGGGTGCCATTCCTCCCCAAACATTCACCCTGCTCATCCGTGAAGCTAAACAGTACTGCTACGACTTCCTGCAGTGGAAGCGCGAGGGTACGCTGAAGAAGCATTGGCAGATCATAGGGAAAAAGAAATGTCCCAGATGTGATCTCGCTGTACAAAAAAAATACTGCGGGAAAACCCGGAGAAGAACTTTCTTCTGCAAAAATTGCCAGGAAAAATATGTGTAAGAAAATGCCCATCATTTTTTATATCACTGCATAATAACTGTTATCGTTAAAGCATTTCCTATGTGAAATGCCTGTCAGCTTGAACAAACTTACACTGGCATTTGTTTTTCTATAAGCAGGTAATAAATTTAGAAACGGTATATGGACAATCAGACAATCTTTCAGTTTTTTCACTGGTATTATTCAGCGGAAGGGGATCTTTGGAAATTTGCGAAGGAGAAAGCTCCTCATCTTGCATCATTAGGCGTTACACAGGTATGGCTTCCCCCGGCTTATAAATCAGCAAAGGGAACAGATGAACCCGGATACGCCGCATACGACCTGTATGACCTTGGGGAATTTGATCAGAAGGGATCGGTGCGTACCCGATGGGGAACAGTGCAGGAATATCTGGACTGCATCAAGACATTTCATGAACATGGTATAAAAGTGTTGGCAGATATCGTTCTCAATCACAAGATCGGCGGTGATGAAACGGAGAAGATCACTGTACAGGAAGTGGATGAAGAGGATCGTACCAGGATCACCAGTGAGCCATACCAGGTGGATGCATATACTAAATTTTATTTCCCGGGCCGGCAAGGGAAATACTCCGCGTTTGTTTGGGACTCTCAGAGTTTCACAGGTATTTGCGAAAATGAAAAGATCGCGATGATCCAAAACGAATATTTCAACGGACAATGGGAAGATGTGCCGGAAAAGCAACATGGAAATTACGACTACCTGATGGGAAATGATATAGAGTTCCGGAATCCGCATGTGCGGCAGGAACTGAAGAACTGGGGCGCATGGTATGTAGAAAAGACAGGCATCGACGGTTTCAGGCTGGATGCACTGAAACATATCTCGCCGGATTTCTTTCCCGAATGGTTGTCCTTTTTAAAGGATCATTTTAAAAAAGATCTTTTATGTATAGGAGAATACTGGAAAAATGATGTAGGTGAGTTAATGTCTTATATCGACACAACTCACGGAAGCATACAGTTGTTTGATGCACCTCTGCATTTCAATTTTTACCAGGCTTCGCAGCCGGGAGAGTCTTACCATATGGCGAGTATTTTTGAAAACAGTTTGACGGCGCTTAAGCCTGAACTGTCTGTATCGTTCGTAGACAATCACGATACGCAGCCACTGCAATCCCTGCAGTCACCGGTTGACCCATGGTTCAAACCTTTGGCCTATGCAATGATCCTTCTTCGCGAACAAGCCACGCCCTGTGTATTCTTTCCGTCTATTTATGGAGCACAGTATGTGGACAATACAACAGGGAAGGATGAGTACATCGAACTGTCGCCTCTCAATTGCGTGGAAAGAATGATGCAGGTCAGAAAGAAGCTGGCCTATGGTAAGCAGACTGATTATTTAGATCATGCAAGTACGATTGGCTGGACACGCGAAGGGGTAGAGGATCGGGAACATAGCGGCTGTGCAGTAGTACTTACAAATGGACAGGAAGGATTCAAGCATATGGCAATGGGCCATCAGTATGCCGGTCGTACAATGGTTGAAGCATGCGGCCACAGGCATGATAAAGTGGTGCTGAACGAAAACGGTGAAGCCGACTTTCCCGTGAATGCCGGCTCTGTGTCTGTCTGGATCTTTGAAGATGCAACATTCGATTAACAGCTGCCAGATCCGAATTTCTCCGTCGAATTTCCTTCACTACTAATAATTTTCATCTGCTTCTCCTTGCCGGTAAAATGAACCGGTAAGGAGAAGGGATGGAACAACTCGTCAGGTTGATAATAAAGCCTGGTTAGATTTTTTACTTGACTATTATTAATGCCCTTCTAATTTATCTTCCAGTTCTTTTTCCTGGATCTTTGATTCCACCCGTTCTTTCTTC
>JBEVKW010000462.1:0-8166 GCA_040509495.1 Chitinophagaceae bacterium
AGTTCTATTCCGATCTGCGGAGCCCGGCCATCGGCCATCGGTCATCGGCCATCGAACAGACCGAAGCGACTTAACAATTACAAAGTCTTCAACACATCATTCATACTTCTTACGGCAGCAGCGCTCTTTTCGAATTCTGCTTGTTCCGCTTCGTTCAGTTTGAAGTCGATGATCTTTTCCCAGCCGTTTCTGCCAATGATCACTGGAACGCCGAGGCAGATATCTTTCTGGCCGTATTCACCTTCGAGGGAAACGCAGCAGGTAAAGAGTTTCTTTTCGTCGCGAACGATCGCTTCTACGAGGGCAGCGCCGGCAGCGCCTGGTGCATACCATGCAGAAGTGCCGATGAGTTTGGTGAGGGTAGCGCCACCAACCATTGTATCAGCAACGACCTGTTTTTGTTTGTCTTCGCTGAGGAATTGAGTAACGGGAACAGAGTTCCATGTTGCGAGGCGGATCAGCGGGATCATGGTAGTATCGCCATGGCCACCTACTACAACCGCATTCAGGTCAGCAGGGCTGCAATCGAGGTGCTGGCTGAGTTGATATTTGAAACGTGCGCTATCCAATGTACCGCCCATACCGATGATGCGGTTTTTAGGAAGACCAGTTGACTGAAGGGCCAGGTAGGTCATAGTGTCCATTGGGTTGCTGATCACGATGATGATCGCGTTCGGAGAATGCTTCAGGATGTTTTCAGTCACGCCTTTCACGATACCTGCATTTACACCGATCAGTTCTTCACGGGTCATGCCTGGTTTCCTTGGCAGACCTGATGTGATCACCACTACATCACTTCCTGCAGTTTTTGAGTAGTCATTTGTAGAGCCAGTGATCTTTGTGTCAAATCCCAGCAGGGCGGCAGTCTGCATCATATCCTGGGCCTTCCCTTCCGCAATTCCTTCTTTAATATCCAGTAATACCAGTTCAGTTGCCAGTTCTTTGCGGGCAATATTATCGGCACAAGTGGCTCCTACTGCTCCTGCACCTACAACAGTTACTTTCATGAACGAAAAATTTAGAGAATGAGGAAATTAATTCTGCCAGGTCCGCCGCAGCCTTCGTGAGGCGGGAGATGGCGGGGCAAAATTAAGCGAAAACTGGCCGTTTGGAAGTTTTTGAGAGATTATGTTTGTTGCGCAGAGGTTATTTTCCGGATTTCGGAGTCGTAGGAGGAACGCAGCGGACGCGGCGATACGCAACGAGCGCGGCGAAATACAAGTTATTCTATGGCTGTTTCCGCTGCGTCCGTTGCGTATCGCCGCGTCCGCCGCGTTACTTCTACGCCAGCCAACCCTTAAGTTGCCCTGGTAGTAAGGCACGCACCGGGGCTGCTAAACTAAACGACATTGGATTGGAATCATGTGCCGTTCTTCTGTCTCTCACTTCCCCTTAAACCTCAACACCGTAAAAGAATAGGCATCCAGACTCAACCTGCCATCCGCCTGCAATTTCATTACCGATTGTTCCGGTAGTAATTGCTTATCGCCCGGCTTACCCTTCAGAACAATCTTTGTAGCATCTGTTGACGCGCCGATGATCTGCCCCAGGTCGATCTTCAATGTTGTTGCAACCGGCAGCATATTTACCAGCTTCACCACGATATCTCCCGACTTACTATCCCTGACCACAGAAAGACCAATTCGTTTTTTCACCGCTTCATCATTGGTAGCAACTGAAACCGCTGCCGGAATATAAACATCACCTGCATGAACGCCATAAAGCTTCTGTACCTCATAGCTCACCGTGGACTTGACCTCTGTATTATTGAAATAGATCAGATCCGGGTTCCACTGTGTATGTCCCTCTTTTGCCAACAGCGGTGCATAAGACGCCATCGTAACGATATCCGCATTACGCTCCACGCCGGTCAGGTATAATGCTTCAGATAATGCATTGTAAAGTGTGGTACCGCGTGATGCATATTCTCCGAGGTAAACTTTCGACTTTGACCGGTCATAGCTATCATAGAAATCCTGGTTATTAATGAACCACCCCGGTGTCTGGTAATAGTGTTCATCCACCATTTCAATCTTTTCGCGGTCAGCAATGGCCCATCCTTCGCGATAATCCGTTCCTTCGAAGAAAGGCCCAACGGTTCCGATCACAACGATCTCCGGATACTTTGCCTTCACCGCTTTGCAGATCATCAGGTAGCGTTCTTCAAATACATCCGTGATCAGGTCTTCATTGCCGATCCCGATATATTTCAGGTTGAACGGCGCAGGATGGCCAGACTCCGCCCTTCGTCTTCCCCATGTTGTTTTAATTTCACCATTGGCATATTCGATCAGATCAAGTACATCCTGTACGTACTGATCCATTTCCGCCATCGGGATACCGCCCTGTTGCCCGCCACCGCCGACGCCAGAGTTCTGACAGGGCACACCAGCGGCAACAACCGGCACAGGTTCTGCTCCTATATCTTCACAGAACTGGAAGTATTCGAAATAACCAAGTCCCGCAGTTTGATGATACCCCCAAAGATTACGTTGCGGCTTCCTTGCTTCAAGCTGCCCGATCGTATTCTTCCAGTGATAGATATTTCCAATACCATCACCGTGCGCAACGCATCCACCGGGAAAACGGACAAACCGGGGACGTATCTCGGCTACCTT
This sequence comes from Chitinophagaceae bacterium, assembly GCA_040509495.1. GTDB lineage: Bacteria > Bacteroidota > Bacteroidia > Chitinophagales > Chitinophagaceae > Terrimonas_A. Next base: position 2,619 of record JBEVKW010000462.1, read on the forward strand.
TTGTGCGAGATCGGCCCGCAATCCATTCACTCTTCCTTTAAATGTTTTTGCAGGAAAAAGAGAGACCATATCGATCGCCAGTATTCCGGCTTCGCGCGGCTGCAATGCCAATCGCGCCTCCCCGTCAGTAGCGGAAGCGATCAGCGATACGTTGAATTTCTTCCAGTTACTGCCCGCACCATTAATGGTCGTTTGCGCAAGTGTCTTTCCCTCTTTTCCCAATAAGAGAACCGTTACACTTTTTGCACGTGGATCAATCGCCTTCAGCGAAACACTGAACCGGTAGGTTTCGCCTGCTTTAACTGCCACTCCATCAAATCCGCTGTTTACCAGCATCCCTCCCGCTTTCTTTGTTTCCAGTAAGGCATAATGCGAATTGTTAGGATGGGTGGGATTGATGCTATCCACCTTCCAGGAAATATCATTTCCTGTCAACGACCATGAATGAGTTTCATTCCAGTTCTTATCGCGACTTTCCTTATCAGAAAGTGTATACTCAAAATCGCGGTTCTGGATCAGTTCTGCATATAAACCACCATCCGCTGCATAGTTGATATCTTCAAAAAACACACCGGTCAGCATAGAACTGATCGGCTTGCTGGCAGCGGGCTTCAGTTGAACGGATACTTCCAGCGGCTTCAGCGTGGCGAAACGTACAGAATCCTTCTTCGCATCTTCGCCTTCTAAAGTAACCCTGTATTGTTGCGTCTGATATGTTCTCAACAATTGCTCTATAACGTACCACGGCACTTTATGTACCGTTCCCGATTCATTATTTCCCTTGACGGCTACTGTTTTCTTTTGGACCCATCCTGTAGTTTTCTCTGTAGCAGAAACAGCTGTAAAACTTTTGAAATCTTTTGTGGTTACAGCATTTCGTAGATCAGTTTTATTGGTGAACAAGATAGCATAGGACTTTTCTTTCTGATCATATGCTACATCGGGGTCGGCAAATCTTGTTCCTTCAGGCAGATAAGGATAAGTTTGCCGTCCCCAGTTGATAAGATCGGCTGAGGCGGCATGTGCAAACTGATTCACCTCTTCATTCAGTGCCCATACACAATGCCATATCCCATCTGCCCCCTGGAACAATACAGGGGAGATCATCCGTTTCTGGGAACCCCAGCGACCGTAATCTGAACGAACATAAGCAAATTCATTTCCAATCGAATTCCAGTCATGACCGTCACGGCTCCAGGCAAAATGCAGCCCGTTTCGTCCTCCATTTTTTAGCGACGAATACGCAAAGAGGTAAACAGAATCCGGTGCTCCTGCATAGGATGGCACAAAAAAAAGGATGATTATAAAAGAAGCAAAAAGTCTTTTCAGCATAAGATCTCATTTGGCATAAAAGTCCGGACAGCAATCAATACTTCAGCGTAACGGGTGTAATCCCTTTGATGGTTGGAGTAACAGGTTTGATGTTTCCTGCTGCATCAAACTCCATTTTATCGATGCAGGTCTCGCGATTGAAACCGGCAGCCTGTCCCATGGAAATTCCTTTGGGAACAGTAAAACGATGATAAACGATATACCATTCATCTTTGCCGGGAACCTGTATCGTGGAGTTATGACCCGTGCCGTAAATGCCTGCTGCTTCATCTTTCGCGATCACTAAATTTTCTGTAGGTATGGATATTTTCCCAAGAGGAGATTCCGCAAAACCATAGCGCACTTTGTAATCCGGACTGCGCGTATCATCTTCCGACCAAAGAAAATAATATTTGCCATTTCGCCAGAATACATGCGTTCCTTCCCGGAAACTTTTATCAGGAGTCATAACGGTGGTTGTCCCCGGTTTGAGAGACACCATATCATCATTCAACTCAGCACCGGCCATATAGCCATTTCCCCAGTATAAAAAGTACTTACCGGAAACGGGATCCTGGAATACATCGGGATCTATCTGCTGACCGCCTTTCACTCCTTCAGGAAAAGCACTGATCAACGGCTTGCCGCTATCCTTAAAAGGTCCAGCTGGATCATCAGCCACAGCTACACCGATCTTTTGTGCCGCAGTGAAGTAATAGAAGTATTTATACTGACCGTTGATCTTTCTTTCGATGATACAAGGCGCCCAGGCATTGCGGTTAGCCCAGCTTACATCCTTCGGAAGATCAAGGATCACACCTTCCTCCTTCCAATTCACCAGGTCAGCAGAGGAGAATGCTTTGAAATAGGTACCCGACCAGTTATTGAATCCATCCGATGTCGGATAGAGATAGAACCTTTTTGTTTTCTCTGCATAAATAAGATCAGGGTCTGCATAAAAGCCATTCAATACAGGGTTGTGTACGACAGATGCAGATACTTTGTAGGTTGTAGCAGCGGCGCCTTTGCGACTGACCGTATAATTGACCGGACCTTTTGAAAAATCCACTTTGCCTGCGGGCTTAACGGTTACACCTGCTCCATTTGCGAATTGCGGATCAAATGAACGAAGTCCTGATCCGGGCAACATGGGTACAAACACTGTTTTTGCCAGTGTATCCACTATAACATTTTGTTTTCTTATGCCCGCACCGGACGGATAACCAAAAACATCAGCAGGCGTCAGCCATTTAGCCGACAATCGCTCCATTTCCTCTTTTGTTACAGAGATCACTGTACCATGACGCGGATGAAAGTTCATGTTCACATCATGATCGATCACTGAAAAATTCACAAAATCTGTTGTCCGGGTGAACTGATATTTTCCTTTTGTATATACATCATACATCAGGATATAATCTTTACCACTGTTGAGCTTGAACACACCGGCGCCTTCCACAGGATCTTTTGTTTGCTGAACGTATTTATCACGCAGTAGATAGCCATGTGTGAGATGATCAGACACAGCGATCTTGATACCGGCACCAGCACCTTCGGTTTTGAAAAAGAGATAGAACTTTCCATCTTTTTTGATCAGATCACCGTCAATACTGGCGCCGTTGGTCGGACTGAAGAATAATTGCTTTGGCTCGGATTCCAGATCGGTAAAATCCTTATTCGCATAGGCGTAATAGATCTTATCGGGATCAGGACCATGCTTCATGGAAAAATAGATCATGTATTTTCCTGCGCTATCGTCGTAAATGGTTTGAGGAGCCCAGACGCGAAGAAGGCTATCATTTCCCGGGAAACGTTTTTGAATGTTCACCACTGATGAAGTCCAGTTGACCAGGTCTGTCGATCTCAGCAAAACCATTGCACGGTTGGAACTCCATCCAAGGGCAGAGACCATATCTGTAACAACCATGTAAAAACTCTTGCCATCGTGACCGCGGAGAATATGCGGATCACGAACGCCACCGGTCGAACTGATCGCGGCAGACGGGATTATGGGTTTATTGTTATTCAGCGCCTGGTAACTGTATCCATCTTTGCTCAGCGCGAAATGGATCGACTCATCTTCTTTCGCGTTTCCTGTGAAATAGGCAAACAGGTAACCGGCATAATCGGCAGTTCTTTTTCCAGGAGCTTTCTGCGCATGGCCTGCCATCGAACTCAATAACAGGCATACAAAAAAAATGGCACTTATTTTCATGAAGCAATCCCGCGTTTAACATGCAGCATCTGAGAAAATTTCTTCATATCAAATTATTTCCTCACACGCTGCAAAACGGTACTTACGAAAATAGCCTTGTCGGCGGGAATGAATGGGGGGTATTTTCGGCAAAAATGGACGGCGGATCGTTGTTCGTTGTCCGTTGACCTTTGACCGGAAAGCCCGTACAAAAAAGGTTCTTCTGGACATCTGCGGACAACGGTCAACGGACAACGGACAACGAGCCAGGTCCGCCATCGTTAAATGAGCATCCCTCCCGACACTTCAATCCGCTGCGCATTCACCCAACCCGCTTCCGGCGAGCAGAGAAATGCGACCACACCGCCGATATCATCCGGCAGGCCGGCACGGCCGAGTGCGGTAATGCTGGAAATAAATTGATCGATCTGCTCATTATCCCGCACATGTCCTCCGCCAAAATCGGTTTTGATGGCGCCGGGCGCGATCGTATTCACACGGATCCCGCGGGCACCCAATTCTTTGGCCTGGTAGCGCGTCAGTGTCTCGATCGCTCCTTTCATCGCTCCATAAGCTGAATAGCCGGGCATCGCAAAACGCGCAAGTCCGGAAGAAATATTGACGATCCCGCCACCATCATTCATCACGGAGAGTAATTTCTGTGTGAGAAAATAAACGCCTTTGAAATGGATCGAAAACAACTGGTCAAACTGCTCTTCCGAAGTTTCTGCGAAAGAAGCACTCAGCCCGATGCCTGCATTGTTCACTAAAAAATCAAATTTATCAGCCTTAAGTTGGGTCTTCAGCGTATCCTGAAATGCACGGGCAAATGCACCAAAACCTGTCACAATACCCGTATCCAGTTGTAACGCCGCCGCTTTTTGCCCAGAATCCTGGATCTGTTTTACCACTTTATCCGCTTCTTCTTGATTGCTGTGATAGGTGATCACGATATCCAAACCTTTGCGGGCTGCTGCTAATGCCATGTTTTTTCCCAAACCCCGGCTACCCCCGGTAATCAATGCAATCTTGTTCGTTGCCATACTTGTTGTTTTAATTTGATACAACAAAGTTGGTTCAACAAACGGCCTGCTCCGTTGCGCTGATCAATCACTTATTTGCAAAAATCAAATCTGGTAATTTACGCTCTGAAATTCATTGGAGAGAATGTGGTTTGCTTGCGGAAGAAATTGGAGAAGTGAGCGACTTCTTCAAAACCGAGACTATAGGCGATCTCTGAAATATTCCAGTCTGTCTGCTTCAACAGGATCTTGGCTTCCTGCACAACACGGCTGCTGATAATATCAGTGGTCGTTCTTCCCATATGTTCTTTCAGGACTTTGTTCAGGTGATTGACATGAACAGACAATCTATCTGCATAATCTTTTGCCGAACGAAGATCAAGTGTCTGGCTGGGTGATTCGATCGGGAACTGCCGTTCCAGCAATTCAATGAACAGTGAAGTGATCCTGGCAGAGGCACTATGCACCGGATGAAGTGCAGAGGCTGGTTGCAGTTTTTGTCCGTAATGGATCAATTCCACTACATAATTGCGCAACAGATCATATTTATAGGCGTAATCGGAAGAAATCTCCCGGTGCATTTTAGCAAAGATGGCGCGAAGCTCTTCCCTGTTCTCATCTGTTAACTCAAACACGGGGCATCCACCGGCACGGAAGATCGGCAATTCATCCAGTACAATTCCGCTTTTTGACTGGATCAGGAACTCATCTGTGAATACACAGAAATATCCCGACTGATCTTCATCCTGCGGTAACCAGTGATAGGGAACTTTGGGTGTGGCAAACAAAAGAGCACTCTTTTCAATATCGATCACTTTATCGGCGTACTCCGCGCGGTTCTTGCCGGTGATAAAACTGATCTTATAGTAGGCGCGCCTGTTGTATGGCATCTGGTGCTCTTCCTTTACTTTTTTATATACCTCGGCTATATTGAACACATTGAAATGCCCGATCTCTTTATTGATACCGCCCGGAAGCAAGCGGCTGATATCCATTTGCGATTTTTCTGAGATCTCTTTGT
>JBEVKW010000463.1:0-19373 GCA_040509495.1 Chitinophagaceae bacterium
TATTTCGCCGCGCTCTCCGCGTATCGCCGCGTTCGCTGCGTTCCTCCCACGCCAGTCGATAAATAAGTATCTATACTCCCAAAGTTCCATTCTGTTTAAGTTTTCTTAATCATTAGATCATCTTGGTATAAGAATCAGTTCACATTACAATTCCACCTTCGCCGCATCGACAAACCAAACCAAACTGATTGAGATATGTATTATCCCAACTATCCTCGCTTTGCTCAAATTATCCTGACATTCCTTTTACTGACAATCTCCTGTATCGCGATGGCACAAAAGAACATCGCTGGTAAAGTATTGTCAACGGATAATCAGCCTGTGTCAAGTGCTACTGTAGTAGTAAAAGGTACAGACAAAAGAACAATGACCGCTGAAGACGGCTCCTTCACAATTTCCGCTAACGATAATGATATCCTGGTGATATCAAGCGTTGGCTTCGGTGCACGTGAAATAAAAGCTGGTGAAGCATCCAGCATACAACTCACAGCAAATGTTCAGGATCTGAATGAAGTAGTTGTTACGGCACTCGGTATCAAAAAAGACAAAAAGAAGCTGGGTTATGCGATCCAGGAAGTGAAAGGTGAAGACCTGACTGTTGCAAGGGAAACCAACGTTGTAAACCAGCTTGCAGGTAAAGTTGCTGGTGTAACAGTGGTAGGTAGTCCTTCCGGCATCGGCGGTTCTGCACGAGTTTCCATTCGTGGTGAGCGCTCAGTCGATATCAATAAGAACCAACCATTGTATGTGGTAGATGGTGTTCCTATCAGCAATGCGATCTCCGGCGGATCTGGCAGGGGCAACCTTGAAGTGGACTTTGGCAATGGTGCAAGCTTTCTTAACTCTGATGACATTGAAAGCATGAGCGTTCTCAAAGGTCCCGCTGCTGCTGCGTTGTATGGCTCACGTGCCGCGAACGGCGTGATCCTCATCAAAACAAAAAGTGGTGGCAAAAAGAAAGGCATTGGTATTGAAGTAAACAGCAACCTTACTTTTGAAACTGCGTTGAAACTTCCTGAATATCAAACAGTGTATGGTCAGGGTAATGGTAGTGGCGGAGACTTCGCCTTCGTAAATGGTGGCGGCGGCGGACTTGCCGACGGAACAGATGAAGGCTGGGGACCTTCTTTCAGAGGTCAGCTTTACCCGCAATTCAATAGCCCGCGTACGTTGAATGGTCAGCCTACACAGTTCTTTGGCGGCGACCTGAACACGCCGGGAACTGTGATCACTCCGACTGCCTGGACTCCTGATGTGGACAACCTGAAGAATTTCCTTAATACCGGCAATACATTCACCAACAACGTTGCTCTCGTTGGGGGCAATGATAAAGGTGATTTCCGTTTGAGCTATACCAATCTTGATCAGAAAGGAATGGTGCCAAACACGGACCTTAAAAGAAATACAGTTTCTGTGTCCGGTGGTTATAATCTTACACCGAAATTGTCTGTCCGCACTTTTGTAAGCTATATCAAAAGTGAAAGTGATAATCGCCCTTCGATCAGCTATGGTACAGAAAGCCTGATGTACCTGTTCAACTGCTGGTTGCCCGCTTCTGTAAGAGTAAGCGATATGAAAAGACTCTGGCAGATGGGCCTCGATGGCTCGCGTCCATACAGCCTCGAAAATCAGCGTCAGTATAGCTGGAACTATAACTACCACGATAACCCTTACCTGACCGTTATGGAAAACACGAACGGACAGTATTATGATCGGATCGTTGGCAATGTTAACCTGAAATATGATTTTACCAATTGGCTGAGCCTGCAATTGCGTACAGCAACAGACTGGAGCAATGAACGTCGTGAGTACAGACGGGCATTCAGTACGCAGCGTTTCCCTTTTGGTCAATACCGTGAAGTGGGTATCGTGAATGAAGAGCGCAACTCCGACTTCCTTTTCTCCTTCAATAAAAATATCAATCCGGATTTTGCGATCAATGCTACAGTTGGTGGCAACCAGATGCGCCAGACTTCAAGATTCAATGAACAGGCAGCTGGCCAGTTGAACATTCCGGGTATCTATAGCCTGAACAACTCCCGTATAGCACTGGTCGCTCAGCAAACAAATATTGCGAAACGTATCAATAGCTTGTACGGGTCAGCAGGTGTGTCATGGAAAAACAAACTGTTCCTGGATTTTACCGGTCGTAATGACTGGAGCAGTTCGCTTACCATCCCGGAAGATCTGAAAAGCCAGGGTGTTGAAAATAACGGGTATTTCTATTCTTCCGTAGCAGCAAGCGCAGTGATGAGCGATATCGTTCGCCTTCCTTCGGTGTTCAGCTTCTGGAAGCTACGTGCAAGTTTTGCGCAGGTGGGTAACGATACTGATCCTTTCTCTTTCCAGCAGACATATAACCGCAGCGAACCTTTCAATTCTTCGCAGATCTATGGCGAAACAAACAGCCTGGCGAATCTGAGCCTGAAGCCAGAGATCAGCTCTGCTTATGAATTTGGTACAGATATCCGCCTGTTGAATAACAGGATCGGTGTTGATATCACTTATTATCAAAGCCGCACAAAAAACCAGATCCTGAACCTTCCGCTCGATCCTACATCGGGTTATGCTTCCCGTAAGATCAACGCCGGCATGATCAAGAACTATGGTGTGGAAGTAATGCTGAATGCTTCGATCATCAAACAACAGAACTTCAGCTGGGATGCATTCATCAACTTTTCTGCCAACAGAAGTGAAGTGTTGGAACTGAGCGACGGTCTTACTAACTATGTAATGGCTGGTATGAACAGCGTAAGTGTTGAAGCAAGAGTTGGTGAAAAAATGGGGAATCTCTACGGTATTGGCTTTGCACGTGTACAGAACACTGATCAGAACGCACCTTATTATGATGGTTCCGGCAAGTACGTTGGTCAAATGGTTTTCGCAGCAAACGGTCGCCCTGTTCCAACAACTAACCGTCAGCTCATGGGTAATTACAATCCTGATTGGCTGATGGGTGCTGGAAGTGCACTGAACTATAAAGGAATTCGTTTAAGCTTCCTGTTTGACATCCGCCAGGGTGGCGTGCTGAATTCACTCACGCAGACAGTTGGCCGCGAAGGTGGGATTATTATGGAAACACTCGAAGGCCGTGCAGACGGTTATGATCTTACAAAACCAGGCAATGGTGTGATCGGCCAGGGTGTTGTCGCTGATGGCGCTGGCGGTTTTACTCCGAATACAAAAAAGCTTACAGCAAGAGAATGGCATGGTGCATGGACGAACGGCCGTGGTATCGCTGAAGGTGTAATGTATGATGCTTCTTTTGTGAAGTTGCGCGAACTGCAGATCGGGTATACCATTCCGGACAAAGTGTTTGGTAAGCTGCCGATCCGTGGCGCAACTATTTCCCTGGTAGGAAGAAACCTGTTCCTGTGGGATAAAGTGCCTCACGTGGATCCTGAAACAATGGGTTACTCAGGCGGAACAGCTGTTCCCGGCATTGAGAACATGAGCCTGCCAAGCTCACGCAGCTATGGTGTTAATCTTAGCTTCAAACTCTAACCCTCATCCAAAAAAGAAAAGACATGAAACTTCTGAAAATATTCCTGGCACCGGCGTTACTGCTTACAACGCTGGCAAGCTGTACCAAAGATTTTGAAGACGTAAACGATAATAAGAACAACCCAACCGCTGTAACAGCAGATCTTCTCATCAGCGGTGTGATCAAAAATATGATGGACCGCCAGGTGAATGAAGCCTGGGGTATTGGCAACATCGTTGCCCAGCATCATGCAAAGATCCAGTTCGTGAATGAAGACCGCTATAACTGGAATGAAAGAAACGATATCTGGAATGTGGTATATGATAACTACCGCAACCTTCAGAACATCTTTGTGATCACAAATAATGATGCATCAAACCCGTATTACGGCGTTTCACTCATCCTGAAATCATGGATGTTTGCTCAATTGACGGATGCTTATGGAGACGTTCCTTATACTGAAGCTGGTAAAGGTAAAACCGACGCGATCTATCGGCCTAAATATGATAAGCAGGAAGACATATACAACGGTATCCTTGCTGACCTGAAAAAAGCCAATGAATCGCTCGCAACTTCAGGAACGAACCTGAGCGGGGATATCCTTTTCGGCGGTGGCCCTGCTGGTATCGCTAAATGGAGGAAACTTGCCAATTCGCTTCGCATCCGTTACATGATGCGTATCTCGAAAAAGAAAAATGTGAATGCTGATCTGCAGGCGATCATCAGTAATCCTTCTGCAAATCCTGTATTTGAAGGGAATGTTGATAATGCGGAACTGAAATACATGGCGGCTGCACCTTACCAGTGGCCGCTGTATGGCAACCGCGTTGGATCTTTTGACGAGTTCCGTGTGAGCAAAACGCTGGTTGATCGTCTTGCTGAATTGAACGACACACGCATCAATGTATTCGCCAGACCGAGCCAGCGCTCTGTTGCAGCGGGTACGCCGAAAATGGAAGGTATCCCTAATGGATTGAATGATGTGGATGCACTTGCTTATAACGGCGGTGTTCAGGGAGTGTCCCGTGTGGGGTACACATTCGCCTGCCTGGTTTGTAACGACAACAACCAACAGGCCCCGGTTCCGGACGCGCCACGTGCTTTGTGGATGACCTATGCGGAATTGCAGTTCCTGCTTGCGGAAGCAAGGGAAAAAGGAATGATCACAACGGGGGATGCTTCTACCTACTATGCAAACGGGATCAACGCGAACTTCGCTTACTGGAAAGCTGTTGTGCCGGCATCTTATAACCTGAACATCGATATGCCTGCGGGATACCTGGCCCAGGCGAAAGTGGCATATACCGGCACTGGTGAGGAGAAGCTGGCAAAGATCGCTTTGCAGAAATGGGTGTCTCTGTATTTCAATGGGCTTGAAGCGTGGTTTGACTGGCGCAGAACAAATATGCCTGCGATCATACCTGGCTCCGGCAACCTTAATGGTAACAAAGTTCCGGTAAGATATATTTATCCGTTGGCAGCTCAATCACTGAACCCTGAGAATAGGGCAGAAGCGGTAAAGCGCCAGGGAGGAACAGATGATGTCAACACCAAAATGTGGTTGTTGCAGTAAACTCTTTTTTTTGAAACAAGCAGTTAGTTAGATGCAGCGGGGCATGTCTATGCCCTGCTTCTTTTTCAAAACAAGTGTATGCGATTTTACCTTCCTGCAATTCTTTTACTGATAAATTTTCATGCCTTCGCGCAGCAGCCTGCGGCCGGGAACTTGTTACCCAAGTGGCAGGAAGGTTATCTTGACATTCATCATATCAACACCGGTAGAGGCAATGCCGCCTTGCTGATCCTGCCTGATGCGACCACCATGCTGATCGATGCGGGTGAATTATCTCCGCTTGATGCGCGCCCCTTTACTGCCAGAAATGCTTCGATCAAACCTGATTCATCGCGTAAATCTTATGAATGGATCGTGAATTATATCAGGCAGGTTTCTCCTTCGGATCATCTTAACTACGCATTGATCACTCATTTCCACGATGACCATTTCGGTGCATGGTATCCAACCGCACCGTTGTCATCTTCAAAGAAATATGTACTCACAGGAATGACCGGTGTCGGCTCATTGATGAAGATAGATGTACTCATCGATCGGGGGTTCCCTTATTATGATTATCCGTATGATCTAAAAAGTTTTTCGGATAAATACGGTGGCGGAGAAATTGAGTTCGGTCATACTATGAACAATTATTTTTCATGGCTTAAAGAAGCAATGAAGAGTGGAATGAAAGTTTCTTCAATGCGTGCGGGTAGCCGTAGTCAACTGCTGCTTCAGAACAAGCCAGCCAGGTATCCATCCTTCTTTATACAAAATGTAAAGTCCAATCAATGGATCTGGACCGGGAAAGACAGCAGCGTGTTCGCTCATTTTCCTTCTATTGATAGTGCAAACAGGAAGACCTGGCCTGATGAGAACAGCGTGAGTCTTGCATTGACGATTCATTACGGAGCATTCACCTACTACACAGGTGGTGATAATGCCGGCAATGTTTTTCCGGGTGATAATCCTTTACGCGATGTGGAGACACCAATCGCGCGTGTAGTGGGAGAGGTGGATGTGGCAGTGACTGATCATCACGGGAACCGTGATGCGGTAAATGAATACATGGTGAAAACATTGAAGCCTTCAGTCTGGATCGGACAAACATGGTCGTCCGATCATCCCGGGCATGAAGTGCTCGCCCGGATGACCAATCAGCATATCTATAGTGGCCCACGCGATCTCTTCGCGACAAATATGCTGGAAGCTAACCGTCTCGTGATCGGTTCATTGATCGATCATTCTTACAAAAGTCAGCAGGGGCATGTACTCGTGCGTGTATTACCGGGAGGCGAAACCTATTACGTGATAGTGCTGGACGATACAAGAAAAGATCTCGTTGTTAAATCGATTTCGGGGCCATATAAATCAAAATCGAATAATCAAATTCTTCCTAAAGCTAAATAGTATGAAAAGACTGATACTTGGCCTCACCGCCATTTTTATTATTACTACTTCCTTTGCTCAATCAGACAGATCGGAAAATATCGTGGTGGTAACGATGGACGGTCTTCGCTGGCAGGAAGTATTCGGAGGTGCAGACAGCTTGCTTACGTTTGATACTGCTGCCAAATACAGTACGGATTATGTAAAAGAAAATTTCTGGGCTCCGACTGCGGATGAACGCCGAAAGAAACTGCTTCCCTTCTTCTGGTCAGAGATCGCGTCAAAAGGCGTATTGCTCGGTAATCGTCAATACGGTAACTATTTCAATAATGCAAATCCTTACTGGTTCTCTTATCCTGGTTATAATGAGATATTCACGGGGTTTCCGGATACGTCTGTTAATTCAAACGATAAGATCCCTAATAAGAACGAAAACGTTTTTGAATACCTGAATAATCTTCCCGAATACAAGGGCAAGGCTGTTGTCTTCGGTTCATGGGATGTTTACTCTTACATCTTTAATGCTCAGCGCTCCGGGTTGCTGGTGAACGATGGCTATCGTGAACTTTCCGGAAAGCTCACCGCAGGCGAAGAATTATATAACAAGCTGCAACATGAAATGCCGAAGATCTTCCATGGTGGCGAACGCGTGGATGTAGCAACGTTTCACATGGCTTTTGAATACATGAAAGCGCATCGTCCAAAACTGATCTATTTCGGTTTGGGGGATACAGATGAATTTGCACATGGCGGTATGTATGATTTCTATCTTGACGCAGCCCAACATACAGATGATTGGATCCGTCAGCTTTGGCAATACATTCAATCAACACCAGGTTATAAAGATAAAACGACCCTGCTCATTACTACGGATCATGGCAGAGGGCTCGCGAAAGATGGTAACTGGAAACATCATGGCCAGCGTATCGCGGAGGCAAGTGAGATGTGGTTTGCCGCTATCGGACCATCTGTGAAAAAGAAGGGCGAAAGTAAAGAGAAAGCCCAGGCTTATCAGGGACAGATCGCAGCTACCATTGCGGCGCTATTGGGTAAAGAGTTCAAACCGGCACATAAAACTCTTCCAGCACTTTCATTAGATAAATAATCTTTTATGATGCTTTCTGACACAACAACTCATGAACAAACGGCAGATTTTGTGATCAGCCTCTACGAAAAATTTGGAGGTGATGATTATATAGGCGAGCCTGTTTCGCAGGTAGAACATATGTGCCAGTCGGCACTACTTGCGGAAAGTGAAGGATATGATACAGAGATCATACTCGCCGCTTTCTTTCATGATATCGGTCACCTCTGTGAACATATCATGGAAGTGAAACAAATGGATGGATATGGGGTAGTGGACCATGAAAAGCTTGGTGCCGACTTCCTGCTTGAGAAAGGTTTTTCTGAAAACATCGCCAGCCTTGTCAGAAATCATGTTCAGGCGAAACGATATCTCACTTTTAGTAATGAAGAATATTACAATCGTCTCTCTGAAGCAAGCAGAAAAACGCTGGAGTTCCAGGGTGGACGTATGACTGCTGCAGAGGCTTCGGCTTTTGAGGCAGATCCGCTTTTTGACATGCATATCCGTCTCCGTCGGTGGGACGAGAAAGCGAAGCTGGAACATCAGCCCCTCCCTCCACTGAGTAAATACAGGAACATGATGGTTGATCATCTTTCGGCAGATTGAGTGAGAATGAATGTCAACTGTTGGCCCTGTAAATAAAGTTTTTAAAACGCAAAAAAATTATATGGCAATCAAACTGGTTGTTTTTGATATCGCCGGAACTACCGTAAGAGACGAGGACTATGTAGCTAAAGCATTCCGGAATGCTTTTACAAGAAACGGGTATGAAGTTTCCTTACAGGAGACATATCCGTATATGGGAGTGAAGAAGATCGTTGCAGTGAATGCGCTGCTTGCCAAGATCGGGGGGCGGGTTGCCGATGCCGGAACGATCCATACAGATTTTACAGAAGAGATGATGGATTTTTATCTCTATGATCCGTCTGTGATGGCGCTGCCCTATGCCGAAGAAGTATTTCAACAATTAAAAGAGCATAACATCCGTATCGCACTGAACACAGGGTTTCCACGGATCATTGCGGATGCGATCATCAACAGGTTGCAGTGGCGGCAGAAAGGATGGATTGATGATTTGATCGCCAGTGATGAGGTGGAGTATGGCCGTCCGCAGCCATTAATGATACAGGAATTGATGAACCGTGCAGGGATTACAGACCCGGCTGAAGTGGCAAAGATTGGAGATACAGAGGTGGATGTAAACGAAGGACGCAATGCAGGTTGCGGTCTTGTTGTAGCGGTAACAACGGGAGCGTATAGTTCAGCACAGCTCGCAGAATATGATCCTGATTTTATTTTGGCTGATCTGTCAGTACTTCCATCCTTAATTATTACCCGTGAATGATCTCGCCGTAACAGGCCAGCGGATTTCAGGCAAACGCCTGATACTTGCGGTGCTGGCGGCACTTACCGCCTTCCTGGCGTATTCGTCCGTGTACGCGTATCGTAAGCCATTTACCGTAGCAACATTTGACGGTCTGCGTTTCTGGAATATTTCTTATCAGACATTGCTTATCATCAGCCAGGTGATAGGCTACATGCTGAGTAAGTTCTATGGTATCAAATTCATCTCCGAATTAAGATCGCTCGGACGCTTTCGTACTGGAATGATCCTCACCGGCAGCGCATGGGTCTGTTTATGGATATTTGCATTGCTGCCTGCTCCATGGGGAATGTTGCCAATGTTTATAAATGGGTTCCTCCTGGGATTTATGTGGGGCGTTATTTTCAGTTACCTCGAAGGTCGCCGCACAACGGATTTCATGGGTGCTGTGATGGCGGTAAGTTTCATCTTCGCCGGCGGATTCACACGCACTGTCGGCAAATGGCTGATGGTGGAATGGAGCGTTGCCGAAAACTGGATGCCTTTTTTTACCGGCCTTATCTTTATCATTCCACTTGTATTTTTTATGTGGATGCTGGAGAGGATCCCGCCGCCGGATGAGGATGACCGCCGCGAACGGACTGTAAGACTGCCGATGACAGTTGCTGACAGGAAAATGTTTCTCAACCAGTTTGGTACCGGGTTGATCATTGTCAGCATCACTTACCTTTTCCTGACGGTGATGCGCGACATACGGGATAACTATATGGCGAATATCTGGACTGAACTGGGACATGGGTCAGACTACTCCGTTTTCACCAGAACGGAAACCAATACATCATTACTTGTATTACTCATTATGGGCATGCTGGTGTTGGTCAGGAAAAATATCCGCGCGTTTTCTGTTGTGCATATCGTGATCCTGGCAGGATTTCTTATTGCAGGGATCTCGTCCGCTTTATTTATAAATGGAATGATGAACGGGCCAGTGTGGATGCAATTGGTCAGTCTCGGTTTATATATGGGATACATTCCTTTCAATTGTATATTTTTTGAACGACTGATCGCTACTTTCCGCATTAACGGGAATGTAGGCTTCCTGATCTATTTCGCAGATGCGTTTGGATATCTGGGCAGTGTGATCATTATGCTCATAAAAGAGTTTATAAGAGTTCAATTGAATTGGTCTGAATTTTATTCATATGGTGTCGTGATCGGTTCCTTATTGGGAATTGCAGGCGTTTTATTCTCCTACAGGTATTTCAGGTCCCGGTATTATAACAGCAAAGCATAGAAACGAAAAGAATTATTGTATGTCTGGAAAATCTGCAGTAGTAGTCGGTGCGGGGATTGTTGGTTTAGCAACCGCACGTGCGTTGGCGGTAAGAGGTTATCGGGTTATAATTATCGAGCGGCAGCAACGGGCTGTTGGCGCTTCCGTAAGGAATTTTGGAATGGTATGGCCTATTGGTCAGCCTGCAGGTGATGCGTATCAAACGGCGCAGCTTTCGCGCTCGTTATGGAAACAGATCTGTAGTGAAGCAGGTATCTGGCAGGAAGAAGCAGGCTCGCTTCATCTGGCATATGAAAAAGATGAATGGAAAGTGCTGGAAGAGTTAGGAGATATCTACCGTGGTAGAAATTACCAGTTGCTGAAGGCTGATACCGTAATGCAACGATCGCCTGCCGTAAAGCCGAAACAATTGATCGGAGGATTATACAGTGCGGAAGAATTGATTGTTGATCCACGCGAGGCGATTCGTAAGATACCTGAATGGCTTTCTGACAGGTTTGATGTTCAATTCGTCTGGGGAAAAGCCATCACGCAGGTCGAATACCCTGTAGTAAGATCAGGAAATGAATCCTGGAGTGCTGATGAAATATATATCTGCACAGGTGCGGATTTTGAAACGCTGTATCCTGAGTTGTATGCTGCGCAATCCATCACCAAATGCAAATTGCAGATGATGAGGATGGAACAGCAGGCAGATAACTGGCGGATCGGACCGGCACTCTGCGCGGGTTTGTCGCTTTTACATTATCAGGCTTTCAAAGCCGCCCCGTCATTGAATATTCTTAAACGCAGAATGGAAGCACAGTACCCAGACCATATCAAATGGGGAATTCATGTGATGGTATCGCAAAACGGCGCCGGTGAACTCACGATAGGTGATTCACATGAATATGGGCTGACCCATGACCCCTTTGATAAAGCGCTTATAAATGACCTGATCCTTGATTATCTTCAGCAGTTTGCCCGCTTTAAAAATAATCTGATCACAGAGACCTGGAATGGTGTTTATCCCAAACTGACGAATGGAGAAACTCAATTGGTATTACAACCCAGCGATGGAGTGACCATTATCAATGGACTCGGAGGAGCCGGGATGACAATGAGCCTGGGTTTATGTGAACGGTTGATAGACGCCCGATAAGAGCAAGAAAATTAACTACGCTGCCTTTTCTTTATCAGCCTGTTTGATCTTTACCTTCTTTACTTCTTTCACTTTCTTCGGAGACTTCACTTTGATGCCTTCCGTGAGCATCTTTGACACCTTTTTCAAACGACTGTCAAATTCCTTCTGCCCTAATGCTTCCAGAATTCCGGGAAGAGCTGTTTGTAATTGCGCGATAATCTGCTGGCGCGCCTGTTTCTTTGAAGACAATACTTTTTCTTTAGCCATAGTGTAGTTTACTATTTAGTAACCTAAAATTAACATTGGCCCGAGATTTTCAATGTTAAGTTTCGCTTTTCCGGTAAAAGTTAACATTGGAGAGGGGGAGGAGAGGTTCCAGAAGTTTGGAAGGTTTAGGAGGTTTGGTGGATCAGCTCGCTGAGTTCCCGGCATTGGCCGCTATAAGATCTTATCAGATGTTAGGTTTAGAGTCTCGCGAAGCCGGTAAGGGATGCCCGGTTATACGAACCGACCAAGCCTACCAAACCTCCCAAACCTTTGAAACCTCTGAAACCTATAGAACCAACAAAATCCACGACCCCCTTTACCCTACTTCCCTACTATGATCAACTTCTTCGTTTCGATAATCTCTCCCGTCGTGAGTACTACTCCCACGAAGTACGCACCCTGTATCGGAAGGAACATTGGGATGATGCTTCGGCCATTCACCGGTTCTTCTTTCACTTTTTGTCCGATCGCATTCCAGATCACGACGGCTTTTGCCGGAAGTGTTTTATGTATGCTCAGGAAGAAGTTTCCCGTTGATGGGTTCGGCCAGAGGTTGATATTGTATTCGCCCGGATAAGGAGCCACGGCGACTGTATCGGAGAAGCTGAACGTGCCATCATTTTTTACCGAACGCAGGCGATAGAAGCTGATACCTTTATCGCGGTTGGGTATATCGATCAGTTGATAATTCAATGTTACGGTACTGTATCCGTTCTGCGCCTGGGTAGAAACGTTTCCTACCGGGCTGAAAATTGTTTCTGTACTTAATCTTCTTTCAACAACAAAGTGATTGACGTTGATCTCCGGTTTTGTTTTCCAGTATGTTTTTACACGCATCGAGTCGAGGCGGAAGGCATTGAACCAAAGCCATTCTCCGACGAAGATCTCTTTGCTGCCGGTGAATTTGGTGAGTAAGGTGTTTTGCGAGATGCCGGTGATCATCAGGCGTTCATTAACACCACTATTGTTTAAGGAACTTCCGGTAGTGAGATTTCCGGGAGCCGGCTGTTGTTGCGGATAAACGGTGTCCCATCTGCCGTTCCTGTATTCAGAGATATAGGCATATTGACGATTGGCAGCGAAGGTGCTGCCCTCATCATTATTCAGGTGTTGAAGAAATACTTCGGACGATCCTGACCCGGGGAGCCTGCTTTTACCGATCTGCCATGTTTTGTTGACCGATTGGTTGATCAGCGTCGTACCGGAAATTCCGTTCAGCTTCACACTGTCAAAAACAGACACGAAGTAATCATCGCCATTGCGGCTTACATTTCGGATAGCGGCTGGTGTATACGATTGAGATAAACTTCCTACCGGAAATACAACAGTGCCGTCACTGCGCCGGATATTTTCACGCATAAGCAGTCCACGATCTGCACGGTTGCCTGTAACAAAGTATCGTGCAGAGTCATATCCATTTATTTTACCCGGATCGTTATTTCCCAATACAAGAATGTTATCGTTCAGGAAGAAATGTCCCTGCTGAAAACTGATCTCGTTCCTGGTTTTCGTACTGCCGTCGAGCAGTTCAACGCCTTGTTTATTGTCAACTTTTATCTTGGGGAATGATGGTCCGCTGTGGGTAGCGGCGTTATATCCGCCGGAGATCTGTTGCTTCAGTGAGTCTGACATAAAGCGGATCCAGCCGCCCTCGCCGCTTACTCCTGCACCATTACTGGTGTTATCCGTGATGCGTGATTGTGTACTGTTACTCCAGTTCTGCCCGGAGAAGTTGACTGTTGCATTCTTACCGATGCCGAGATTTCCCTGGTTATTGACATTAGAAAAGATCGTTGCAGAATCTCCTACGAAGAATATTTTTCCTGACGCGGGTACATAGAATCCCTGTTGCGCCTGTGCCATGAAAAAGCAAAGCAAGGCCATTAAAAAGAAGACAATATATCTGCAAAGTTTGAGCATAAGATCAAAACTCTGTGATCGTGATGTAAAATTTGGTTCCACTCGCCAATGTTTGAGCTGCGGTACCGGCATTGGCCAGTCGGATCTTTACGTTGGTCGTGCTGGTCAGTCTCGCTGCTGATATGCTTACATTCGCGGGAAGGTCACGGTCGAAAGAGACGGTAACTGTCGCCCGGGTACTTGTTGGCTGGTTTGCGGCAGGAATGGTAAAGTTGAAGTCTGTTTCAGCTGGTGCATATCCAAGGCCAACTACCACCAGTGTTGCTGATCCAAGCGAAGTGTTACTGGCAGTGGCTGCTTCAAAGCTGATCGTATTTTTTTGTACAGTCCCTTTTGCTCCATTTTTATAAGTGCCAGCAACATCCATCACTGCAGTCGGAGTTGTTGTACCCACACCAACGTTGCCGTTTCCATCGATACGGAGGCGTTCATTTGTTTTTGCAAATCCGCCTGTAAAGAGGCGAAGGTTTTTACCTGTTGTGCCGTTTCCGATTACAAAATCATTTCCGGTTGCATAAAGATAGGCGGTATTGGCACTATCGATCATGGGATATGCTGTATTGGCAAAGCCGCTTGAGTTGATCCCCATATCGATATACTTATCGTTCTCGCTTCCGTTATTGGCAGTTGCAACGATGTCCGAGCTCGCCTGGTTGCCTGAGTTACGGTTCTGTACGTTTATCTGCAGGTAGTTGTTGATTGAACCCTTTCCGGTCATCAGGTTGTAAGAAGTTGTATTACCTGCGTCGATCAATAGTTTCTCCGGGTTTGTAGCATCGAATGCGTTCGAGCCAACTGCCATACGGCCGCTTTGCAGTCGCATCATTTCAGACATACCGGTGAGGTAGTTATAGCTTTTGAAAACGATCGGCTCATCACCATCATCTCCTATGATGAATTCAAAACCGCCATCGTTGTTTGATCCTGTGGCACCGAACTCGAAGTAATCCGTTCCGGCTGAACTTCCTTTTGTGCGGAAGTTGCCGTTCGCATCAACATAGATCTTTGGTTTATAGAACTGGGCAGCCGGGGCATAGAACTGTACCGCAGATTTCATGTGCAGCAGCATCTCGTTATCATCATTGTAGTCTGTATAACCCTGGGTCAGGCCCAGTGTACCGCGGCGGCCCATTTCAACGTTCGTGGTATTATTTGATTTCAGGATCAGCGGTTTGTCGTCAGTTGTTCCCAGGAAGTTCAACGCAGGGTTGGTGCCGGCGTTACCGGTATAGTTCCACATCGTTGAAGCGGGGTTGTTGGTCACGATTACGTCACCGTTATTGTTCACCGTCAGCAGCTTTGTGTTGGCGGTTGCGGTAGTTGCCGTGCCGAGGTTTGTCAACCGGAGACCCGATACGCCGGTAGACGTATTTGTTCCATTGATCTCAACCAGGTTGCCGGGTGTTGCCTGTCCGATCCCGATATTACCATTGTTGAGGATCTTCATACGCTCAGTATTGTTCGTGATAAAGCTGGTAGCGAAGTTGTCGATCGTTCCCATCTTCTTATCAGCACCGGCTGTATTGCCATCCATGCTCCAGGCATTGTTGGCGTTGTTGTTTGCAACAACGATATCGCCGTTTGCATTAACGGTAAGCATCTTTGTGTTGGAGGTAGCAGGAGTTGCCGTTCCAAGATTTAACAGGCGAAGTCCCGAAACGCCTGTACCAGCGGTTGTTCCACCAACTTCAAGTGTATTGCCGGGAGTAGATGATCCTATGCCAACGTTGCCGCTGTTGAGGATCTTCATGCGCTCGGTGTTGTTTGTGATAAAACTGGTCGCGAAGTTGTCGATCGTCCCCATCTTCTTATCAGCACCTGCTGTATTGCCATCCATGCTCCAGGCATTATTGGCGTTGTTGTTTGCAACAACGATATCGCCGCTTGCATTAATGGTAAGCATCTTTGTATTTGAGGAAGCAGGAGTCGCAGTGCCAAGATTTAACAAGCGAAGCCCGGAAACACCTGTACCGGCCGTTGTGCCTGCCACTTCCAGCATGT
The DNA here is from genome assembly GCA_040509495.1 of Chitinophagaceae bacterium. Taxonomy (GTDB): domain Bacteria; phylum Bacteroidota; class Bacteroidia; order Chitinophagales; family Chitinophagaceae; genus Terrimonas_A. The sequence goes on from JBEVKW010000463.1 coordinate 15,442, forward strand.
TGCCGGGAGTAGCAGAACCAATACCCACGTTCCCTGTATTCAGTACGCGGATGCGCTCCGTATTATTCGTGATAAAACTTGTTGCATAGTTATCTGTAGAACCGATCTTCTTTACCGCGCCGGTTGTGTTGCCGTCCATGCTCCAGGCGTTGTTAGCATTGTTGTTTGCTACAACGATATCTCCGTTTGCATTTATGGTCAGCATTTTTGTGTTAGAGGCGGCAGGCGTAGCAGAGCCAAGGCTGCTGAGACGAAGACCGGATACGCCGGTACCTGCAACGGTACCACCTACTTCAAGCAGGTTTCCCGGTGTTGCCTGTCCGATACCAACATTCCCATTTGCGAGAACGCGCATGCGCTCTGCATTGCTGGTGATCACACTTAGGTCAAACGCATCTGTATTCCCCAATTTCTTTACAACGCCGTTCGCATTGCCATCAAGGCTCCAGGCGTTTGCTCCGGGGTTATTGGCTACAACAACATCGCCGTTGCTGTTCACCGTTAATAATTTCGTATTCGCCGTGGCAAGCGTGGCGGTGCCAAGGTTGTTCAGACGAAGACCAGAGACACCTGTTGATGTATTGGTGCCGCCGATCTCAAAAAGGTTGTTGGCTGTGGTAAGACCTACACCGATGTTTCCATTGGCAAGGATACGCATGCGCTCCAGGTTGTTGGAGATCAGGCTTACAGCGAAGTTGTCTGTTGAACCGAATTTTTTCATCGCGCCGGTCGTGTTACCATCCATGCTCCAGGAGTTGTTGCTGGAATTATTTGCGACGATGATATCACCGTTTGCATTAACGGTGAGCATTTTTGTATTGGCAGCAGCAGGAGTTGCCGTGCCGAGGTTGCTCAGGCGAAGACCTGAAACACCTGTTCCGGTATTGGTACCTGCTACTTCAAGCAGGTTGCCTGGTGCGGCCTGACCGATACCAACGTATCCATTGTTCTGGATACGCATCTGTTCTGTGTTATTCGTAATGAAGCTTAGTCCGTAGTTATCTGTTGTTCCCAGTTTCTTCAGCGAACCGGTTGCATTACCATCCTGGCTCCAGTAGTTGGCCATTGCGGCAGTAGTGCCAAGGGATCTCCATGATCCGTTACTGCGGACCATCAGCTGCGCGGATGGCGTGTGAAAGATCACCATGCCATCCGGCGGCGTCAGGCTGTTTATAAGTGTTGTATCTGATATTCTGGAAAGTAACAGCCCCTGGTTATTGGATTCCAGTTCCAGGATAGCTGATTTCTGCAGGGCAAGCGGCGTTTTCCCAAGGCGTAATTGCTGGGAGAAAGCCGCACTGCTCAGCAGGCATAACAAGGCCACTCCGGTTCTTTTTAAACTGAACATAGGTTACAGGATATAGATTTGGAAGGACTTATTACTTGTTGATTATTTCTTGATGATGTACCAGTTTGTACCGTCTGTTTGCAGCGTTACAAAGGTCCAGTCATTATAGATCACGTAGTTTGAACCACCATCGATCGTGCCTGAAGTTGGAGAGATAGTGAGTTCTTTGTCGATACCGCCGCTACCGATCTTTTTGATGGTATAGATACGACCAGCAAAAGAAGAGGGAGCAGGAAGTGTCAGGGTGATCGCTGCTGTTGTTGTATTAGCCAGGATCGTGTTATCCGTTCCGTCAGCCGTGTAGCTGCTGGTGATGGTCTTGATCGTCATTGCGAGTGAACCGTCAACCTGTACCGTTGAGTTTGCATGGCCGGAACCACCTACGAGGATCGCTTTTGCTGCTGCAACGCTATCCTGGAATGTTTTTGAACCAGCGAATGTCTGTATTGCAGTTGTAACCACACCACGTGCGCCAGTGCCGGCGTCCGGAACATTCAGAAGTATAGAGTCTCCGCCGTTCGTAGAAACAGTCAGGTCAGAACCGCTGTTGCGGAAAGCAATAGTCTGCGCCGTATCACGGTTGTTGTTGATGCTGCGGATCGCGTTACCGAAAGCGGCAGAGCTCACTTGTCTTTTCTGGATCACACCATTCTCGATCACGAGTACAGAGTCAACGGTGCTGTTGTTTGCAACGCTGTTCAATGTAACTGTTCCGTTGAAGGTTTTATCACCACCGAAGGTTTGTGTGCCCGCTGTAACGATACCGGCGTTGGTTCCGTCAGCAGGGTGAAGGATGATCGTGCGTGAAGTACTGTCTGAAGAGATAGAAGCACCATTAACGTTTGAAGTTGCCGCAACCGCACCAATGGTGATGGTTTGGATACCGCTCTGGATTTTCTGCCAGTCACCATAAGTTAAGAAACCATAAGGTTTGGAAGCAGAAGAGCCATTTTGTACAGGCAGGTGGATCGCGATGGTGCTGTCAGAAGCACGGTTCTCGATCGCAACAGTGTCTGTAGAAGTGCTTGCGCCTGCAGTGATGCTCAGTGTTTGTTTCTGGATGCCGTTGATCGCGCGGATCGCGTTCTCAAATGCAGAAGAAGACATAGAGCGTTTGCTTACAGAACCGTCAGCACCAATGACGAGTACATCCAGTTCAGTTGTTCCATTAGCCATGTTCTCAAACTTCACAGATCCGTCCACGTTCAGTTTGGCTGTTGGAGTGGCTGTACCGATACCGATGTTGCCATTCGAGTTGATACGCAATCTCTCGGTATTGTTTGTTTTCATAACAAGGGGCTTACCATCTACTGTACCGATGAAGTTCAGTGTAGAGTCAGTACCTGTGTTACCATTGAGAGACCAGTTAGAGGTTGCTTCAGAAAGATCAGCGATCTTTTTCCACATCCCGTTACTGCGCAAACGAAGGCTTTTATCGCCATTCAGGTAAATGATCATACCATCAGGAGGAGTGAGCGCATTGATCTGGGTAGTGTCGGCCAAACGCGGCAGCAACAGACCCTGACGTGTACTCTCCAATTCTAAGATGGATGATTTTTGGATGCTTGTAGGATTGTCACCTACTTTCAACTGGGCATTGACCAATACGGTAGAACCCAGGAACATTGCTAAAAGCAGTAAAACTTTACCGCTTAACAGCGTAGATTTAATTCTCATAAAAAATATCAGATGTTTAAAGATTTATAAACAGGATCGATAAGGGACGGCTTGCTCAAATCCTGTCTATTGATTTGACGGCACAAAAGAACGATGTTAAAATGATGTGGTATATAGACACCCACCTTATTGTGACGTAGTCTGAGAACATCTGAGAAATGTAGTGGCGGCACTACACTATCAGCGAAAACCTGATCGTTTGCAGGTAGCTGTGTTTAGAGAACTAAGTGTGCTGAACTTTACCGGGTAGGGGAGTTACTTAAATGGATGATCAGGATCAATTGCGGGAGATCAATTTGCTGTCGCGACATTGAATTATTTTTCTCCACTTATGTCAAGAACATTTGCTCCTAATTGGGTATTCATTCTTCGTTCCAGTTTTTTATCGTGCGGAATGATCATCACTTCGAGTGAACCGGTACCGACAGTGCCGGATAATATATGGCCTCCAAATGCGTTGAAGTTCTTATCACCTACCACGCCATGCGTATGAATGGATACTTTTCCATCCTGCCAGGCAATAGAGCCATGCATGCTGGCCATCTCTACATCGTTAAAGTCTTTTGGAATGAACTTCTTTGTCTTTGCATCAAAGAATCCGAACTGAACATTTACAAAACCCATTCCAGTGAAGTTTGCAGAGGGAATGTTTTCTGTTATGGCGAACTCTTCCAGTTGTTTTAATATGTCGTCTCCCTGTTTTAATACCATCAGGTAGCCGGAAGGTACTTTTGTATATCGCTTTGATGTGTCAGTTACGGATTGTGCGGTTGCGGCGACGGAAATGCAGATCAGGAATATGAGCAGAACTGGCTTCTTCATTATGTGCTTTACGTCTTCTCTTCAATAATAGTACCATTCAGTGCGCTGACGTAGTGGAACGCGGCGAACGCGGCGAACCGCAACG
>JBEVKW010000464.1:0-3810 GCA_040509495.1 Chitinophagaceae bacterium
TGTACAGCATTGGCAATAGTACGACCGGCTTCACCCGCAATAAGTCCAACTAAATCAGAAGCTGAGTCCTGAATTTGCTGGTTGTCTACCCTTACGATTCCACCTACCAAGTAAGCACTAAGTTCTTTCACTGTGCCAGTTGTGGTGTCAGGTAGTGCGTCACCTCTTGCAGTCCATGCAGTAGCGATAGTGTCTACAGATACTGCGGAAAGCTTGTTTCCACCCTGGTCAGCCTTAACTGTTGCACCTGCTTTAGTAACTGTTGCACGGTCCTTCACTTTGTTTAGTACTTCGTCACCAAATGACTTGCTGGTGTAGTTTCCGTCGGCACTGCCTAGTACCGCTCTAGCTTCAATCTTAAAGTTTCCTTGTGCACCAGCAACAGACAACAAACTTCTTAGTTCAGCATTGTCATCGTTCTTTGCACGGCTCTCTGTAATAACGCGAGGTGTGTACAGAGGGCTCTTTGAACGAGCTTCTTCTATTGCTCTTTCTTCATCAGCTAGCTTAGAAAGTCGGGTTACATCTGCACCCAACGCACCCATACGGGTTTCAAGTTCTTCAACTTGCGCCCTTACTTCGTCGCCTTCTTTGCCAACTAATGCCTCTCTTGCTGTGCGTGCTTCATCATAAGAAGCTACAGCAGCATCTAATTCGTCTTTGAAAGACATGTTTTCTATCTCCTTTTATACTTAATCTCAAACAAACTCCAATCAGTTGATGGGCTAGTTTGGTTATTTACTTCAGCCTGCCACGAATAGCAATTATGCTTGCAGGCTCAATATAACGACGGACGACATACGTGGCACTTACCGGCGCTGATTTCTCATCGTTTATTACATTGGCTAGGTTCTGTCTAACCTCTGTAAGCTCTAATCCTTTAACACCAGCCAGACGCTCTAAGGCTCTAGTGCCTATAGTTGCATCTGTATAAGCTGGGTATGTAACAGGGGAAACATCAAATAACTTGACCTCTTTGAGCGATCTCAAAGGGAAGTCATCACCAGTAAATCCCCAATCGTCTTCTATAGTTGCAAAGCCGAATGAACTTTGTGTGATGTCACCACGAGCAATGGATTCTCTGAGATCCCGGGCTAATTGCGTATCGGGCAAATCCACTTCATAGTGAAGACCTGTGTTGTCTTCTGACATCCTTAAAGTCTCGGCTTTATTCCTTCCTAGCACATAGTCAGCATTATGATTCCACAATGCTCTAACATCAGATTCAGCTATCGTTTTACGAAACGTTCCAGGTAATACTTGCTCGACAAACCCACCAAGGTTTTGACTACGTGTATTAAATACTGCGGCATAACCTGCAACGACATGCCTGCTGCCTTCCGACCTAGTTTCGAATTGAGAATCGATGTTGTATCGAATTTCATAATCGTTCATTAAAGCTCTCCTCTGGCGGGCTATCGCCCAAGTTTTCTGTCTCCTGTTCGGTCTTATCTATCTCGGCTTCTTGCTTATCCCTTTGAGTGTCTGCGTCACTCATGTATGTAGGAATGACAGGTATGTCGAGACCTTCAAGTCCCTTCAGAGAAGTGATCTTCTTCTTGTCTTCTAGTTCTCTTACCTCGTTGCGTGTCATCCATCCCGCACGGATAGCTATGTCATATGCTTGATATCTATCCCTGGTAGTTGAACGTAATACAGAATCAAGGTTGAACTTCATCTCCTGGTTCCCGGGCAAAACAAAAGTAGAGAAGGCTTCTTCTATACGTTCCGCTAAAGGCTGCAAGGTGTATTGAAGGTAAGCAAGGTTCATAACCTCTAAACCAGTACCAGCCCAAGAACCGGCAGAAGCATCTACCATGAATGCAGGAACACCTAGGACAGTTGCCCATACTTGTGCACTCCATTTTTCGGACTCTATATATTGGGCATCTCGCAGAGACAGAGTAACTGTCTTCCACGATGCATTAGTTAAGAAGCCGATAGGGCTACCGCCTTCAGCTCCTGCCCTGTGACTGGCAACGAAGTTCTCAACAACTGACCTAGCTTCATCTGAAGTGATGTCTTTGTCTTGACTCTCAATAACACCAGCTAGATTCAAGCCATTCTCATAGAGATCTTTGGTGTAATTCTGAGAGGCAATTGATGACCTCACTAAAACTTGTGCTCTCTCTACTGGTGAAACCCCCATAAACTCACCAGGTGGCACATACATACGAATATGTAATATCTCATCTGATGAATAGGTCACATCATCAAGTATGAACTTTCTAGTACCGAATCGGTCTAATGCTTCTACCCGCACGTCATCAGGATGAACAACGTACATCTCATCAGGTAGGCCAACCTTTGGCTTACCGGCCGCATATAACTTAAAGATAAATGCGTTACCCGTGTATAACAAAGACTGCACAAGCTGCTCTTTGAACTCGAACATTGTTTGATTCGGATTCGGCTTACGCAGCACCTTGGGAAGTGCCATCGGGATTGAGACATTGTCTTTATCCTTCCGATAAACCTTGATTGGTGCTTGAGCGATCGAATCTGACAATCTGTTATAGACACCTAGAACTTGTGGTACTCGTTGTGCTTGCTCTGTGTTGTAATCACCCATAGCAGTTCTAAACGATCTACCTAGTGAAGTTACAGAGTTAGATATAAATCTCTTTTCTGGTGCCGACTTACTCTTTCTAAAAAGGCCCATTAACTAGCCTCCCTCTCTAAATTAAATCCAATAGAGAAGAGAGCAGCACCAACGAACATGAAGCCTAACCAACCAATAATCATAAAACCGGCGATACATACCGCCGATAAACCTGCAAGCTCAAAGACTGTAGCTGTTGCAGTAGTGCCAAGCATCTTTTTCACTTTCTTAATCATGTCCTATCTCCTCTCATTGGAATAAACATTGTCCTTGCTCTCTTGTCTTCTGGCTTATACGCAGAGACATAGACAGCATTGATAGTTGCCGCTACGGCATCTATCTTGTCCTTAGACTTACCCTTTACTATTTCTACCTGGTCAAGGTTGTTCACAGTGGCAACAACATTGCTCACGTTCCAAGCCAGTACCGGGTTAAATCCGTGGTATAGCTTCTTCTCTTTGACGAGTAGATGCATTTCCTTGCGTGATTGATCTAGTACCTTTGTTGACTGAATAACGTCAATCATCGTTATGCCGGTCTTGGAAACATCCTCTTCGATACCGTGAGAGTTCCACTTGTCATATCCGGCCAAAATAATATTGAACTTCTCCGAGTCAGCCTTTATCTGTTCTTTGATTGCCTCATGGCTGATACGAGTTTCAGCGGATAGATCTATCCAACCGTCTTTAGCCCAATACTTGAGCTTGTCTTTAAAGTGGTCGTCTCTGCGCTCAACTGAGCTAGCGGTACCCCACGTACGGACTAGGACCGTGTAACCGTCTGCTGCTGGGTCGTCTGGAGTACCGGGGAACAGCAACACCCAAGAAGACAGGTCGCTAGTGCTCGCCACGTCCAGGCCGCCATAGCAGGACCGGCCGGCTAGTTGGTCATCTGTGAACTGGCCACCCGCATGACCGGACTCTGACCACGCCTTATCATCGATCCACAGGGACTCAGAGTCTGACCAGATGTTCAGAAAGTAAGCCTTAAAGTGCGGAATCTTTGCAGGCATCTGCAAGCACTCGTTGTACTTCCTTCTTAAAAAGTCAAGGCTTGTTCCAATACCTAAAGAAGGATTAGCGAACTTCCATACTTGCTCATCTTCCCAATTAGCATCATCAGCTAAGGGCTTCATAAACACTAATCGGTACTTGTCTTCCGACTGCTTATCAAAGACAGCCTTAGATCTACTCCATAACTCGTAACCG
>JBEVKW010000465.1:0-14519 GCA_040509495.1 Chitinophagaceae bacterium
ACTTCATAAAAAAAATCGGCGGACATTGTCCGCCGATTTTTTTTTATGAAGTTTTACTTGGTCCTCTTAATGGTACAACCGACTGATTTGGTGGTTGGCGGTTCGATCGACTTGCCGTTCACCAGCTCGTTGATCGCGATATCCAGGTGTTTGCGGCCAACCTGGTCGGCTGCATTCGGATTGTCATCGATCGCGCCATGATATACGAGTTTATTGTTCTTGTCGAACAGGAATACTTCCGGCGTGCGGGTGGCACCAAACGCGTCAGCCATTGCTGAGTTATTGTCAACCACATAGTTGAAGTCATAGCCCTGCTCTTTGGCATAGGACTGCATATCTTCATACGAGTCGCCGGCAGTTCGGGTAGCCTCATTCGGGTTCAACAGGATCACGCCAATGTTCTTACCGGCGGCCAGTTTGGCGGCGTCAAGCGTTCTTGATTGATATTTTTTCACAACAGGGCAGGTATTGCAACTGAACATCACCAGCAGGCCATTTTTCTTCATGGCATCTTTGAATGAAACTTCCTTCCCGGTAATGTCTTTCATTTTTGTTTCAGCGGAAGGAAGGCTGGAGCCAATGGGAAGCGGATCTGAAATGGATTTGAAAGCCATAAAGGCTATTGCTGCAACAGGCAGTGCAGCCATAAGGATCTTTTTCATACTTGCTCGGTTTTAATTATTGTGAATGATCTTGGTTAAAGTCAGCTTATGCTCATCAAAGGTGAGCAAAAATTATGCTGGAAGGTTCCCTCCCGCAGGATTTTTATTCCTTTCATCCACTTCATACTTCAGGGAATTTATACTTACGTTCAGCTCAAAACCTACCAGCAGTACCAGTGAGTTGAAATAGATCAACAGCATCAGTATCAATACTGTACTGATGGATCCGTACAACTCGTTGTAATTGGAAAAGTTGCTTACCCAGTAGGAAAATCCTGCGGTGAAAACGATCATCAGGAATGCTGCCAGGATCGAGCCGGGATTGATCAGCCGCCATCTTTTGTGAACCGCCGGTGCATAGCGGTAGATAAATGAAATAGAGAAGAAGAACATCGCCACGATGAACAGCCAGCGCAGGTTATGGATCAATGAAATGACCGTTTCATTGGTGATCCCTAACCACCTTAATACAGCGCCCTGCATGACCAGCAGAATAATGGTGATAAAGAAAAGGATGAACAGAATGAATGTCAGCCGGAGAGCCATGCTCCGTTGATTCAGGCCTTTTCTTTTTTTGAAACCAACATAGTTTTTGTCGAAGGAACGCATGATCCCCATGACCGCATTGGAGGAGAAGAACAACGCGAGAATAAAGCCGGTTGACAAAAGGCCTGTGCGCGGTTTATTGAGGATATCTGAAAGAAAGGTGATCAGTCCATGGTTATTCTTTTCGCCGGGCACCACATCCCGGATCAGAGAGAACATCTGGAAGATGAACTGCTTCGAGATCGGTAAATAGGGGATGAGTGTAAACAAAAAGATGACAGCCGGGGGGATTGCCATGGTGAAGTTGAACGCAATCGCAGATGCTCTTTCCGTAAAGCCGGTTTTTTTCATTTGTGCCCTGAAGAAGCGGACCACATCAAACAGCGGAATTCCCTGGAAGCCGGGAAGGGTCATTTTCTTGCTTTTCCTGACCAGGAAGCTGGCTGGCTCTGAAGTGATGAGTTCTCTTTTAAGCCGGGTGATGATCTTCATGTCAGTTATTTCACGTTGCGGTTATTCAGTTCCTTTTGATAAAGACGTGCATAAGCCATATGGTCTTTATAATTGCTGGTAAAAACGTGTGTGCCGTCAAAAGCTGCACTGGCCACGAAATAGATAAAGTCTGTTTTTGGGGCATTCAATACAGCGTCGATCGTATGTTCAGCCGGCGTGCAGATCGGACCGGGAGGGAGGCCTTTATTCACGTAGGTATTGTAAGGTGATGGCGTAAGCAATTGTTTCTCATAGATACGCTTCAGCGCAAAATTGCGCAGGGCAAATTTAACCGTAGGATCAGCCTGCAAGGGCATGCCGGTCCGGAGACGGTTAAGATAAACGCTGGCGATATTGGGCCTGTCAGAAGCCGAATTGGTTTCTTCATCTATGATGGATGCAAGCGTTGACACCTGTGCAGGTGTTAAGCCCAGGCTATCGGCTTTTTGTTTGCGCTCATTTGTCCAGAATGTTTTCCAGGCAGTGTTGAATTCGCGAAATATCCTTGAAGGAGTAGTGTTCCATCTCATCTCATACGTTAAAGGCATTGCCATTACCATCACGTTATTGGTATCCAGCCCGAACTGTTTCAGTGAATCAGCATTGTTCATAAAGGCAAGTATATCGGATGAATCACATTCAAGTACTCGTCCCATACGGCCAGCCAGTACTTCCCGTGTACGGAATTTGGTGATAACGATACTGACCGGGCTCTGCGTTCCGTTTTTAAGTTTCCGTACCAGGCCGACGAGGCTCATTCCTTTTGTGATCTCGTAGCGGCCCGGCTTAACGTTACTGTAACCTGCCATTTTGGAAGCAATGCCAAACCAGGTTTTGCCACCAATGATCTCATTTTTTAAAAGGCTATCTGTAACGTCATTATAGGTTGCACCTGTACGGACGTACAGATACTTATTTTCTGGAGAATGAACGGAAGGCCCAAAGAATGTCCACCCGAAAAAAACAACAAACAGGAGAATAATACCGGCAGCAATAAGAAGTACTTTCTTTTTCATAGTTGCGGACAAATTAAACAAAAAACCCTGTCTTTTCAGACAGGGTTTTAAATATTATGTTACGATAACTTATTTAGGAACGCTATCGCCAGCTGGTGCTGTAGGGAAAGTAGTGGTGTTGTTAGCTGGAGCCTGGCTGGCTGGTGCAGGAGCGCCGGCTGCTTTTTCGATACTGTTTGGTAAGCCATCGCCACCATCACCGCTACGGATGAAAAGCGCAGAGATGAGGCAGAGAACGCCGATAATACCGGCAAAGATCCAGGTTCCTTTTTCCAATACGTCCGTGGTTTGTTTTACGCCCATGAACTGGTTGCTGAAACCAGCGATATTTCCCGCCAGACCACCACCTTTAGGGTTCTGGATCAAAACGAAAAGCGCCAGTACAACTGAAGCCAGAATAACCAGGATCACAAATAAGATTGACATGTCACAATTGCTTTAAATGTTCGATTTTGGCTGCAAAATAAGCGTTTTTGTCGGGATCAAGCAAACTTAATTTTTCGTATAACTCGATCGCTTTTATCGTATTGCCTTGTTTTTCCCACACTTCTGCCATCGCCTCGGTCACAACGGCCGGATCCGCAATGGAAACCTGGGCCATTTGTTCTACTTTTTTCTCTTCCTGGCGGGTTGCTCCCACAGACATTTCTGCGTCTGGTACTTTTTTGAGCGTTTTCAGCCATTCCGTAAAGCTTCTGAGCTGCAGGCTCAGGCGATCTTTCGGTTTGTCATCATCTCTGAACCGGATCCCCTGGGACGCAAAGTAATCCACCGTGTGATAGGGCTCAAAGCTCAGTTCCATTTTGCCTGCCGGAAGCGCTTCGATCTTGAAGGATGGGATGGGAGGGAGGCCTTCCAGTCCGGGCATCTTCTCCTTTACAATGTCTTCGACAGTTGTTGAAACACCAGCATCTTCTATATTCTCTTCCTCTTCCAGGTCTGCTTCATCCTGCAGAGAAGGCAGTTGAAATTTATGTTCAACAACCTGTTTTTCGGGAATCACCTCGTGCGGAACGATCTCTTCAGCTATATCTGTTTCTCCGGGCTCTTCGGCCGACGGCATTTCAAACCTTTGTTCGATCACTTCTTCCTCTGTAGCCGGTTCTTCCATCACTGTTTCTTCAGGGAGCACAGTGTCTATTGTCTCTTCCTGATATTTTTCCACCGAAACCTGTTCAATTACTTCTTCTGCTGTTGCCGGCGTTTCCAACACAGTATCCTGCGGGATCACTGTTGCATCATCCGCAAGAGGCTGTTCTACCTGTCCGCTCATCAATCGGTCAAACCACAGTGAGTTCGGTACAAACAAAGACGCACTTGCGGCGATCTCCTTTGCTTCTTCCTGTTGTTCATCTTTTGTCTTTCTTGCAAGCAACACCTGTGCAGGGCCAAAAAAAGGATAGAGGCGCACCATCTTCCGCAATTCAGATTCGCTGCAATCCGCCAGCTTCTCTTTTCCGGTTAGTGCATATGTCAGTTGAGTGATAGCCTCCATCTGATAAAATTTTAAAAATGCAAATATAAGATACACGAATTAATGTATGCGAATTTCGCGAATTGCTTGCTTCCGATCGATGTATATCATATAAAGGAAAAGCCGTCACAGACTATTTGTTAAAATGATCTATGACGGCTTCATTCGATATAGCAAAAGCAATTAACACATCCAGGGCACTAATTCGCGAAATCAGCATAACCCAATTCGCGTTTACCAGTCGGAGAACAGCCTGTTAAAAATATCATCCACAACGCCCCTGATCATTTCGTCACGCAGTTGAGATTCTGCCTGCTGGATAGATAGTGACGCATTGAATTCGAAGTTCCGGGATACATCGTATTCTTTAGAGTCGCCACTTCTGGTAGCTACGCGAACGATGTGCACTCCAACGGTCAGTCGGTTGGTGGCTTCACGGCCCTGTGAGATACCAGATGTACTGAATGCGTAGTTGGTGACCGTTGCAGAGATCTCCCAGTCGGCATTGGTATTGTTGGTCTGCCGCAGGCGTGTTTGCCCTACGATCTTCTGCCTGAGCCGGTCTGCCAGTGATTGCGCCAGTTGCGGGTTCACGTACGTGGCCCTGTTCTCGAATGGCGCGATCCTGATCGTTTTTACCGAATCAGGAACGTTGATATCATTGAACTTATATACTCCGCAACCCGTGAGCTGAATACTGCTGAATGCAAGGGTCAGCAGTGCCAGCAGGCTGGCGGAGATAAAGATTTTTGTTGATCGTTTTGTGAGCATAAAAGAAGATGCGTTAAGCCGGTTTATTCGTCGATGTCGTATTCCTTGAGTTTTCTATACAGTGTTCTTTCGCTGATGCCGAGATCGAGTGCCGCATCTTTGCGTTTGCTCTTGTGTTTTTTCAGCGCTTTGATGATCAGCTCTTTTTCCTTATCCATGATGTTGAGGCTTTCTTCCACTTCCTCATGCTCATGGATCTCGTCATGTGTTGCGCTTCCCTGGTTATTATGAACGAGCACTGGCTGTGCGGTCGCATTGTTCTGCATGGAAGGCTGCATAAAGAACGGTTGAACAGATTCATTTGTCTTCAACTCTTTCAGCTCATTAAGAAAGGAAGGATCTTTCGGAACCATAGACGGGTTCTGTAATACTTCCAGGAAGAGACGTTTCAATTCGGTTACGTCCTTCTTCATGTCAAAAAAGAGCTTGTAGAGTATTTCCCGTTCGTTGGCAAAATCCTGCCCGTTACCGATACCTCCACTATTGCCGGATGTCACGGCGGGGAGACGGTTATTGGAATAAGGTTGTAAAAAACGGCTGAGTTCTTTGGCTGTAATATTCTTATCTATAGACAGCACAGAGATCTGCTCTGCAATATTCTTCAATTCACGCACATTACCGGGCCAGGGATAATTAATTAACAGTGTTTTCGCTTCCTCATCCAGCTGAACAGAGGCTGTTTTATATTTATCGGCAAAATCAGCAGCGAACTTACGGAACAGCAGGTGAATGTCTTCTTTCCGGTCATGCAATGCCGGCACACGGATAGGAACGGTGCTTAAGCGATAATACAGATCTTCCCGGAACTTGCCTTGTTGTACGAGTTGCAGAAGGTCTTTGTTCGTGGCAGCTATCACGCGAACATCTGTCTTCTGTACTTTGGAAGAGCCAACGCGGATATACTCACCGGCTTCCAGCACACGGAGAAGGCGGGCCTGTGTACCGAGCGGCATTTCCCCGATCTCATCCAGGAAGATAGTTCCGCCGTTCACTGTTTCGAAATAGCCTTTACGACTGTCGACCGCTCCGGTGAATGATCCTTTTTCGTGACCGAACAATTCCGAATCGATCGTGCCTTCGGGTATAGCGCCGCAGTTGACTGCGATAAACGGGTTGTGTTTGCGGTTGGATAAAGTGTGTATGATGATCGAAAATGCCTCTTTACCAACCCCGCTTTCACCATTGATCAGCACGGTAAGATCCGTATTCGCCACCTGCACGGCAACCTGCAATGCATAGTTGAGCGCCGGCGAATTACCGATAATGCCAAAGCGGTTTTTGATTGATTGAATATCCATTCTTCAGTTTTAAAATTCTTCGTTTTACTTATACAATCTTCTGTGATGACAGACAGGTCTGTTCAATTATAGTGTTTCGACGATCTTTCCCAACAAGGTTGCTTTTGAGCATTCTGTTACATGCACCATGGCATATTCACCAGGCTTGAGATCGTATGCTTCTTTCGGAAAGATGATCACTTTGTTCTGCGAGTTCCGTCCCATCCAATCTGCTTCGCTACGCTTACTGGTTCCTTCGATCAATACTTTACAGGTCTTGCCAACATCCCTTCGATTGCTCTCCAATGAAAGCCTGTATTGCATATCGACGATCTCCTGCAGGCGTCTTTTCTTCACATCTTCGGGAATATCATCTTTATAGCGGCGTTGCGCCAGCGTACCCGGACGTTCACTATAAAAGAACATATAGCTGTAGTCGTACTGGCTGTAGTCCATGATATCCAAAGTATCCTGGTGATCTTTTTCTTCTTCTGTACAAAAACCAGCGATGATATCGGAACTGATCCCGCAGTCGGGCATGATCTCCCTGATCCGGTCCACTTTTGCCATATACCATTCACGGGTGTAAGTCCGGTTCATCAGTTGCAGCACACGTGTTGATCCGCTTTGTACGGGTAGATGGATGTAACGGCAGATGTTCTCATGTTTCGCCATTGTATACAGCACTTCGTCAGTGATGTCCTTCGGATGTGAAGTGGAAAACCGAACGCGCAGCAGGGGAGAGATCAGCGCTACCTGTTCCAGTAATTTTCCGAAAGTGACTTGCCCGCCGGCAATTTCATCATTGTAATAATAACTGTCTACATTCTGTCCGAGCAATGTCACTTCGCGATACCCCTTTTCGAACAGATCACGGCATTCGGCAACGATGCTGGCTGTATCGCGGCTGCGTTCACGGCCGCGGGTAAATGGAACTACACAGAAAGCACACATATTATTACAACCACGCATGATGCTGACAAAGGCGGAAACTCCATTACTGTCCAGACGGACAGGAGAGATATCGGCATATGTTTCATCGCGGCTGAGCAGCACATTGATAGCTTTCTGACCAGTTCCTGCTTCTTCTACGAGTCCGGGAAGTGTGCGGTAAGCATCCGGGCCAACCACCAGGTCCACCAGCTTTTCCTCCTCCAGGAATTTCGCCTTGAGCCTTTCCGCCATGCATCCCAGTACACCGATCAGCATGCCTCTCTTTTTTTCCTTCAATTTGCGGAATTCGGTGAGGCGTTTACGGACAGTCTGTTCTGCTTTTTCGCGGATAGAACAGGTATTGATGAAGATCAGGTCGGCCTCTTCCACATTACGCGTAGCGCCGAAGCCTTCCTGGTTCAGGATGGATGCCACGATCTCGCTGTCCGCGAAATTCATCTGGCAACCATAGCTTTCGATATAAAACCGCTTCCTGTATGAATTTGGATCTTGGGCGAATGGGGCATAGGCTTCTCCCTGGCGGGTTTCATCCTGTGTTTTGCCACCTTCCGCCTTTGAAATTGAATCAGTTACCAGATCAAACATTCTATTGTTGTTATTTTCGTTGAGTCGTTTCTTCCGTTGACATATCTTTACCCCGGTCGATCGCCATTGGCCGGATGACGAGTGACGAGTTCAAAAGGTGATAGCCTGGCCATCGGACATAACCTGATGATTATCCGCGCTTATCTTCCTGTGACCAGCCTGCTCATTGCTGTCAGCATCATCACCCGGATTTATCGCCGGGTGATACAGGGGCAAATATAAGAAAAGCCCGTTAATATGACAGGATGTCAGCACTGCTGAAAATTTTCTAAAGCACAGGAAATCTACGGGTAAAACATCTAACATCTCTGGGTTATCTTTAGACCGCAAGATGGGCCCAGGATACAGAACGTCCGGAAAAATAAACAGTCAAAATACGTAAAGGTTTTGACCGTCAACGTTTATCGGCGAATTTCTGTTCTTTGCTTTACCAAACCGAACACTACCACGTTGAGAATATTTACAATTTTACTGGGTCTCCTGGCCTGCATGACCATTTATGGTCAGGATAACAGGGGTTTGCTTTCCGGCAATGTTATGGATGAGCGGAATAAACCTGTCGACAATGCCTCTGTTGAGTTGATCTCTTTCCGTGACAGCATGCTCCGGTTCAATTCAGTTTCTACGGCGGATGGTAATTTCACCTTCAGGAATGTACCGTTTGACCTCTACCAGCTACGTATCAGTTATGTCGGTTTTCAGGTATTAGTTATAGATAGTATCAACGTGAGAGCAGAGAGGGCCGACTTCAATCTGCCTGATCTTATCCTTCGTTCAAAATCATCCGAGAACCTTCAAACGGTAGTGGTATACGCGGAAAAGCCGTTGATCGAATCGAAAGACGGAAATATCACCTTCAATGCTGCTGAATCGCCCTTGAGTGCAGGCAGCAATGCCAGCGACCTGCTGACCAGTGTACCCCTCGTCACAAAAGATGGCGATGGCAAGATCTCCGTACGCGGTAAAGAGCCGATGATCATGATCGATGATAAACCGGTTCAGTTGAGCATGCAGCAACTGCAAGACCTGCTCGAGTCAATGCCCGGCAGCGCCATCGAGAAGATCGAAGTGATGACCAATCCGCCACCACAGTATGCGAATGAACAAGGTGGTGTGATCAATATCATTACCAGGAAAGGAAGAGTAGGAAAGAGTGGCCGGATCAGCGTTTCAGGCGGCTCTAGAGGTGAAGGCAGTGTGAACGGGAATTATAGCTACCGGAAACAGGGGCTCGCTTTGAATATCAATGCTGGTGCAGGATACAATAGATTTGTCGGAAGCGGCTATTCCATCCGGAATAATATCTATACCGATTCCGCGAATTTCTTCAATACGAAGAACAGTAACGCGAATAAAAGTATCCGGCCAAACTTCAGGGCAAGTATGGATTATGATATCACCAAGTTGCAGTCTTTGAATGCAGTGGTTCAATTCAACTCCAGCAATTTTAATAATTTCAGTCAGACTGAATACAGGAATATCAATCGCTTTGATGATATCTACCGTTTGAGCGAGCGAAATATCCGCAGTGAAGGTGAAACATACAACGCATCCTTCAGCCTGTCTTACCTTATGCGCACCAAACGGGCAGGCGAACAACTGCGTGTGATCGCAGACGCTAACCGTTCGGTCAATACAAGCAACCGTAATTTTTACCAGGAGTTTTTCAATCCCGATCACACACCGAACGGTCTGGATTCAACGCAGCAGCAATTTAATAAGGGGCGTAACACAGGTTACAATATCAGGGTAAACTATGACCGGCCGATCATTGCACAGAAAACATTCCTGTCAGTGGGGGCATTTTTTACCAACACTAATAACCTGGTGATCGTTGATGCCAGTTATCTGAAGAAACAGGATGGCACAAGCGTGCCGCTTGATGCATTAAGCAATCATTTCAGGTTTCATCAGTCTGTAAATAACTTCAGGGCTGGTCTTCGTCAGAACCTCGGCCGGCAGTTCAATATCACCGCAGGTGTATCAGCGGAAAAAACGGCGATCTGGTTTGAACTGTTTAAAGCACAACGTGACGCGAAGAACAATTACTGGACATGGTTGCCGTTCGCGAATATCAGCAAGCGTTGGGACAACCAGCTAAGTCTTACCGGTTCATGGCGCAGGAGTATCCGCCGTCCCGGAATCAATGAATTAAATCCAACGATCGATTTTTCTGACCCCTACAATGTCCGTTTTGGAAATGAAAAACTGCAGGCATCCACGGCAGATAATTTTGATGTTGTGCTCGGAAGATCTTCATCCCTGTACTTTGTAAATATCGGCCTGGGCTATAATATTGTGAAAGATATCTTCAGCCGTGTAAGAACATTATTGCCTGACGGTAAAACGCAGATCTCCTGGGAAAATATCAATGGACGAAAAGAGTATGAACTAAGTACCTGGGGCGGTGTAACTGTTGCACGTAAATGGCGTACCAATGTGAGTGCGAGCTACACATTCAACGAATACAGCTTGTTTGACCGTACCGTGAACCGCTATCGCAATGGGGGATCTTTCACTTCCAACATCAGCTCAACCTTTACGCCGAAAGACATCCTGAATTTCACGGCAGGCTTTACGGTAAATCGCTTTGCGAATCCACAGGGATTTGCCAGATGGAACTGGAGCATGAATACAGGTGTGCAAAAGAAATTCTTTGAAAAGAGGCTTACGGTAACGTTGAATATGATAGATCCTTTCACACAACAGCGTAACAGAACGTTTACTTATGGCCCTAACTTCAATCTCGAAAGTTATAATACAACTACGACAAGAAATTTCAGGCTAAGCCTGGGATATAACCTTAATAAACCGCAGAAGAATCCATTGAAGGATGTGAAAGGAAAGTAGCAGGCGGCGGATTTAACCGGCGTAGGCGTCCCCTACGCCGTGCCGTTCTTAGCAGCCTGCTAATTGCAATGCAATCCAGATGCCATCCAGGAATTAACTCACTACCGGAATCCTTTTCGCCAGCCAGCTATCCTTTACGGGAATGATCCACTTCTCTTCCAGCTCTTGTTTAGTTTGAACAGTATTATTGAAGTAAAGGCTTTCTGCATCGAGGAACCCATTCTGAAACGCATAGCCAAGTTGCGCCATCGGCAGGTGCTGGATCTTATCTTTTATAACAAATGTCAGCATGGTCCGGTCAAACAGGTTGACCTTAAATTCCTCTTCGATCTCTTTTATAAAGCGAACGGAGCCGTCTGTACTGCATCCACTGACGCCGTGGGCAGTCTCATCAGCCATCAGGATAATGAATTGCCCGAAGAACAGGTAGCCGGCGCCTTTTACCGGGGTACCATGACTTTTCCAGTTTGCAGCAAATGAATTCAGCCTGTCTTCGATCTCCAGGGCTTCACTTATCGTAAAAATACGGCTGGATTGATAGATCCATATGCGGGAATCCGGATCAAAACTACCGTCAAGAAGGTATTTGTATTCAAGGTTCATCCCGCTAATTTACGTCGGAATTTTAGTAATGGATACTAACATACAACAGAAGGTCTTTCTCGTACACTGGACCTATTCCCAGGAGGAATGGAAAAAGTTCAGGCGCTGGGGATATTTCCGCCGGGGAATATGGAAACATTTTGCGTGGAGGCTACTCTTACTCAAAATGAAACATATTCCAGAAATTTCAATTACGACTTATAAGGTCTGGATAGGGGACCGTGTTCGACCATTTCGTGATGATCAGCGCAGGCTTCGCCGGGTGAATATCCGCGATACCGGCCGTTTTAATATCATGGAGATCACGTATGAGCGGGCAAACCGGCAATCAAAGCGGCTGCCGGTGATCTATGTGCCCATTCCAAAAGGGAAATTAAGGGAGGCGATCGAAGTGCATGAGGCGCTTTCTTCATACGCGTGGTAAGAGAAAAGAGGCCGTGAATGACGGCCCGCAATTTTATCAGCCGCTTATTTTTTTCGTTGGCCCGGAGCGTTACGATCCACGGCAGAGGCTATTGTTTAAGAATGGGTAATGCCTTCAGCAGGATCAGCCCTGTCAGCAAACATCTATGAGTTCATCGACTCAGCCACCAGTTCAGCAATATCCAATACCTGTACAGCATCTTCTTTCTCCGCCAGTTTTACTCCATCGGTCATCATCGTATTACAGAACGGACATGCTGCTGCAATGACGGAAGCGCCTGTTGCGATGGCTTCATTCCCTCTTTCAATATTGATGCGGATCGAACCTTTCTCTTCTTCTTTGAACATTTGTGCGCCGCCAGCACCGCAACACAATCCCTTGCTGCGGCAACGCTTCATTTCCACCAGTTCTGCATCGAGCGCTTCAAGCACTTTGCGGGGTGCTTCGTAGATATTGTTGGCACGGCCAAGATAGCAGCTATCGTGATAGGTGATCTTTTTCCCTTTGAACAGACCGCCTTCTTTCATGGTAATTTTTCCTTCATCTATCAGTTGCTGTAAAAAACTGCTGTGATGGATCACTTCATAAGTACCGCCCAGTTCAGGGTATTCATTTTTCAGCGTATTAAAGCAGTGGGGGCAGGCCGTGACTATTTTCCTGATACCATAATTATTCAGCATCTGGATGTTCTGGTAAGCCATCATCTGGAACATGAATTCGTTCCCGGCACGTCTTACAGGATCGCCCGTACACATTTCTTCTTTGCCAAGAATAGCGTAGCGGATACCTATTTTTTCGAGTATAGTAACGAATGCCCTGGTGATTTTTTGGGCACGCTGGTCAATACTTCCGGCACAACCTACCCAGAACAGGATCTCCGGACTTTCTCCATTAGCGAATAATTCTGCAACCGTGGGAACGCTCATAGGCCAAATTTGTTCAAATCTAAAGACAAATCATAACAAAGTGATGCTGTTTGTTTTATTTTTGCAACCCTGCATGCGAATAAAGAAATTTTTTGAGAAATTGTTTAACTGGGAGCTTTGGCCCTTCTATGCACTTTATGCACCCATCGGTCCTGTGTGGCTGTGGTACTGCCTTCGCAGCCGCTCCATGTGGTTCTTCAGCTCTTCTAATCCAACGATCACCTTCGGCGGTTTTGAAGGAGAGGGGAAAAAAGAGATGTACGACCAGTTACCACCGCAACTTGTTCCCCGCACCATCTATATTCTGCATGATCTTCCTTTTGCTGAAGTTAAAAAGACAATTGCCGACGCCGGGTTTAGTTTCCCTTTTATTGTAAAGCCAGACGTGGGGATGAAGGGCATTCTCTTCCGGAAGATCGAGAATGAAGAACAGCTCATCAAGTATCATGACCGTATCCCCGTTGAATATATTGTACAGGACATGATCACTTACCCGGTTGAAGTCAGTGTATTCTATTTTCGTTATCCTGATCAGCAGAAAGGTGTTGTCAGCGGATTTATCGAGAAAGAACTGTTACAGGTTCTCGGTGATGGTGAATCATCCCTGAGAACGCTGATCCAAAACCATCCCCGCGCCCGTTTCAGGATGGAAGAGATGGAACACCGCCACGGCCACCGCTTTCAACGGATCATCCCTAAAGGCGAGATCTTTTACCTTTCCTATGCAGGGAACCATAACAGAGGCGCCCATTTTATTAATCTGAAAGAAGAGATCAACGACAGCCTGCGGAATGTATTTGATGAGCTCAGCCACTACAACGGTAAATTCTATTACGGCCGTTACGATATAAAAACAGCTTCTATCGAAGACCTGAAGGCTGGTAAAAATTTTCAGATCATCGAATTCAATGGTTGTGGTGCAGAGCCAAATCATATCTATGACTGTGGCATGAGCATATGGCAGGCTTATGCAGAAATACTCCGTCACTGGAAAGCATTGTATCGTATCAGCCGTTACAACCATCGTCACGGCACACCGTACTGGTCGTTCAAACGCGGATCTACTTTTCTCAAGCAGGCGAGAAAGCATTTTAAGATGCTGGAGAAATATGATTAATGACGGTCAAGTATAGATAAATCTTAACTTTATCCGGTACTAATTGATACCTGAAATCAACTTCAATCCTAAAACCTGAAGAGCATGCATCCGCTGGTCCGTATTTTTTTCACAGGCATGCTCGTGAGCTTCCTTGGTTCATTGCCACTTGGCACACTGAACATTGCCGCGATGCAGATCGCCATTACTGATGGCATTACTTCGGCCCTGTTGTTTTCCTGTGGCTCCTTACTGGTTGAGGTCGTATATGTCCGCTTATCCCTGGTTGCCATGGATTGGGTCCGCAAACAGGAAAAGATCTTCCGCATCCTGGAATGGGTAACACTCGTGATCGTACTCGCGCTGGCCATATCCAGTTTTTATGCGGCAGCACATCCGAAAGTAGAAAAGAATATCATTCTCAGCAGTACCTTGCCACGGTTCGTACTGGGATTGGTGATGAGCGCAGTGAATCCTGTACAGATCCCGTTCTGGTTCGGGTGGAGCACGGTTCTTTTTACCAAGAAGGTCTTATTGCCGCGCCAGGATCATTACAATACCTATATCGCAGGAATCGGGCTGGGAACACTGGCGGGCAACGCCATCTTTATCTTCGGCGGATTATTAATTGCAAGCAAGATCAATAACAATCAACATGTGCTGAACTGGATAATAGGAGGGATCTTTGCTGTTACTGCGCTGATCCAGGTCTGGAAGATGTGGAAGAAGAAAGATGCGGCGCATCAACTCGATAAGCATCCTGAGGAGCCACAAGGTAAACAGTAATGTTTGAAGGAATATTGCAGGCCCGATAAGTAGGCGATTGATCTGGCGTAGGAGTAT